>JAEUQL010000497.1 GCA_016789295.1 Blastocatellia bacterium
GTTCAAATAGAGCAGGTGAGTATTTGGCTGTATTTCTTATGGCAAGTGCATGAAAGACTACGTCGTAATTTTCGTGTTCTAGTGATGAAGTTGGGGGCAGAATTATGTGTGCATGCCTTGTGGTTTCATTGATATAGATGTCTATTGAGACCATAAACTCAAGGCTTGCCAAAGCTCTGTCTAACTGCTGTCCATTTGGGCAAGACAAGACAGGATTGCCTGCCGAGGTGACAAGTGCCCGCACTTGGTCTTTACCCTCTGTCAAAATCTCTTCTGCTAGTGCCGAGACAGGAAGTTCTCCTGCAAACTCTGGGAGCTTTCTTACTCTGCTTGACCAACGACCAAAGTTCCCTTTCAGTCCAAGAGAGGTAGCTGTTGAAATTATGTCAAAAGCTGGCTTTGTAAACATTACTCCACCAGGACTGTCTAGATTACCTGTAACTATGTTCATCAAAAGAATTAACCAGTTTGCTACTGCTCCAAATTCCTGAACTGAAACTCCCATTCGACCATAGCAGATAGCTGAACGAGCTAGAGCAAACTCTCGTGCGAGTAGACGAATATCATTTGCAGCAATACCAGTAACTTTTTCAACAGACTCAGGAGTAAAAGCAGCAACTACCTCTTTGACTCTACTTAAATTTTCTGAAAAGTCTGCAACTCTTCCCAGATTTTCAAGTTTTTCACTAAAAATAGTATTTAAAAGTGCAAGTAACAGATAAGCATCTCTTCCAGGCTTGATAAAGTAGTGGTTGTCGGCAATGGCTGCTGTTTCGCTGCGTCTTGGGTCAACAACAACTACTTTGCCACCACGCTTTCTTATCTCTTTTATCCTGTTTGCCACATCTGGTGCGCTCATCAGACTACCATTGGAGACAGCAGGGTTACCTCCAATTATCATAAAAAAGTCTGTTCGGTCGATATCTGGAATAGGGATCATTAGCTGATGACCAAACATATGATAGGCTGAGAAGTGGTGTGGTAGCTGATCAACAGAAGTGGCCGAAAATCTATTTTTGGTTCTCAGTGAGCGAACAAAGTTTGGACCAAACAGCAGTGAACCGTAGTTGTGAACTACTGGGTTGCCTTGGTAGGTTGCAACAGCACTACGCCCATAGCGGCTTTGAATATCCTTGAGACGCTTGGCGACCTCGTCAAAAGCTTCTTCCCAAGAGATCTTTTCCCATTTGTCACCAACTCTGCGAACAGGGTGTCTTAACCTGTTGGGGTCTTCATAGAGGTCTTGTAGTGCTACAGCCTTTGGACAGATGTGTCCTCGACTAAAAGGGTCTTTCTCATCACCTCTGATAGAGATAATCTTTTTGTTTTGGTATTTTATCTCTATTCCGCACATTGCTTCACAGAGATTACAGGTGCGATAGTGTGTTTTGACGCTTTCGGACATATCAGTTTACAGCCTTCCAACAGAAGTTAAGGAATGGTTCACTACGACTGATGAGAAAATCCCATCCATGCCCACCTGGCACTTTGTGGTATTCATATGCAATACCAGCTTCGGTAAGTATAGAAGCAAGTTTGTTGTTTCCTGCTTCAAAACCATAACGATCTTGTTCACCTACATCAAAATATATTTTTAGTCCTTTTAGCTTAGCAGCATTTGCTTTGGCCAAGTGGAGTGGGTTGTTCGATTTGAAGAATTCTTGATCTATAGGCGAACCAAAAATCTTTGATGCTATCTCGTATCTGTACTTAGCCCTTACATCATTCGGTGAAGAAGGTGGTTTTGGTGCCTCTTCAAAGAGTGCTGCAGAATTTGCAGCCACAGCAGTGAACTTCTCTGGGTGCTTAAAAGCGATCATCAAAGCACCATAACCACCCATGGATATTCCAGCAATCATCTTCCTACCACTTGCTGTACGATAATTTTTTTCAACAAAGTTTGTGAAGTCATTGACTATTGCATCTTCATATCTAACCCCATCTTTCCCATTAACATAGAAGCTATTTTCACCATAAGGAAGAGCAATAATAAATTCTTCTATCTTTCCTTTGGCTCTAAGTAATTCTAATTGCTGCTGCATCCCTCGTTCTTCCCAGTCACGCTCACTGTTAAAAAGTCCATGGAGAAAGATTATAAGTGGATAACGGCGGTCTTTTTCTGAGCTATATGAAGCAGGTAGAGATATAGCAAAATCTACATCCTGTTTGAGGCTTTGGGAAAAGAACTTTGAGTATTCAACACGTCCTGTGGGTCTTTTTGTAGTTTGGCTTTTTCGGCCTGTCTGGTAAGCAATTGGGAAGGATAGAAAAATGAGTAGAGCTATAGAAAGGATTTTCATTAGAAACCACCCAATGTTGGGCAGTGCAGCTACACTGCCCCATTAAAATCTATTCAGTCTTCTGTTTTGTTGGAAAGTGATTTAAGCCAAGGCGTGATGCTGCGCGGTCTGTTAAATCAACAACCGATGCAGCATTTATAGCTGCTGCAATGCAGATAGTTTCACTTATCTCTTCTTTTGTTGCACCAAGAGAAAGAGCTTTTTTAATGTGCCCATCTATACAACCTTCACATTTTGCTACAAGTGATGCTGCAATAGAGATAAGTTCTTGGACTTTTGGATCAAGTACTCGACGTTCCGGAGTGAAATAGAGTTCTTTATAGAAAGCACCATAAACTTTCTTCATTCTAGGCTCCATCATCGAATACGATTCTGTTGGAGCACCATTTAGCGTAGGAATCAACTCTTCCTGTGCTTCATTTGTTGCCGAGTCTTTTTTATTATCCATTTTTCTCTCCTAAACTTGGTGACAGATTCTACTTAAGTGTAAGTTTTTCAACAAGAAGGCGATCTCCGTAGTGTATCTTTATATCGACTACTTGGTTGTTTTGAGCAAGCTCAATCTTCATTGCATCATGAAACGGTGCACCTTTGACAAAGCTTATAGGCTTTCTGCTAATAAGTCTTCCAATAGGTGTATCTGTAAATACATCACCAGGGGTCAAAAATGTTCCATTTTCATCAGGCTTGAAAGCTGAAAGTGAAAGAGTCATCTTTGGGCGTCTCTTGCCATTCTTTGGTGTGATCACAAACATATAATCACCAGGGGTAAGAAGCCTTGTACCATAGACTGCTTTTGTGGAGAGTTTCAGATGGGCTACCGGCCAAGTTCTTGTGCTGTAATAGTCATTTCCACCATTCTCGATGTAACCAAAGGTAGTTTCACCCCATGGGAGATTAAGATACTTGATCTCAAGATTTTCAACAGAGGTTTTTTGGATTGTAGTCAGCTTACGCTTATCGTTTTCCTGAGCTGTAGCAAGTCCAGTTACTGTTGCAACTAGAAGAAAGAATACAAAAAGGTATTTTATGCTTATTTTCATACTAAGCCTGTTTACTCCTGTCAGTTATTTTGTATAGTTGATCAGCTTGAT
>JAEUQL010000498.1 GCA_016789295.1 Blastocatellia bacterium
TTGGTTACATCTACTGGAGTTCCTACAAGTTTTACTGTTACATTTTGACTCATCATTGACTTAATCTGGTCGTCACTGTAACCCATGTTCTTCAGACGGTTTATAGCGAGTGACACGCCGTGAGTGACCATAATTGTACCTTGACTAAATCCTATCAGATCCATCTTTTCTGGTGGATTCTTAGTCAAATTATTGACTATCTCATCGGCAAGTTTCTGGGAAGGCTTCGAAGCTTTGCCAAAGATCAACTGCTCAACACATTCAAGAAGGTCTTTGACCGCGCCTTCAGTAGAATTGTTGATTAGATTTACATTTCTGCCAGTCTGTGCTGCTGTGGCAAGCCCTATTGAATCGCGCCCAGCCTGATCGGTAGCTATTCCATTGATCAGATAGACTTTTGGAGTAGATGACGCGCCTGGGTAGGTTGTGATAGTGCCATCAACTTGTGATTCTGGAAGTGCAGTCCTTGCGCCTGCAGCTAGTGTGCGGCTGGCATTTGAGACCGAAGTTGGAGAAAAACTGGTAGCAGGTGTTGGAAAAGCTGCTCTTGGATTCATTATAGAGCGTGCAGCTTTCAAGCCTGCAAAAGGGCCTGTAGCCACTGAAAGTAGATCTTGTGCTTTGGCAAGATTTTGAACTGTTATGTTAGCTACATTTTTAATCCGGCTATCAATATTGAGGTCATTAACCTGATTCTGAATACCTCTTGCAATACTGCCGATGTTTATAGACATCGATCTATGCCTCCTCTATCTGTTATATCTATCGTTTCATATTCTCAGTGGTCCTGTGTTTAGACCCATATTCTTAACTGCAACATTGAGATCATCAACGCTTTCTACAACATCTTTCATCTTTCCAAGTAGATTTAGGTTTCTGTAATAGACAGCTACCAACTCTTCCTGCTTTAGGTCTTTAGGTTCGGGAAAGTTTTCAGAGTCTATGAGCCACTGCCATATCTGAACCGACCTTTCGACACCTATCATTTCAAGAAGTTGCCTCTGCATGTCTGCTTCAGCTTTAGCAGAACCATCATCTATCCACTCTATTGAATCTTTGACTTCTGGCAAGTTTGGATCTCCAAATAGTAGAAAGCTAGTTTGAAACTGAACGTGTAAGTCTATTATCGGGTTGAAAAGAGATCTTGTTGTCAAGATCTGCAAAAAAATCTCCATTTATTCCTCTTCACCTTTTATCTGCTGCCATCTGATACTAAACCTAGCAAGATATTTTCTCAGCCTATCTGCATCATTTATATTTTTCTTCTGTCCACGAGATGATGCAAAAAGAGTTCGGCCAGCTTCTGAAAGGCTATTTGATTGCTTACAAACTTGGAGTACATCAAGCAGTTGTACCCGGTCGAAACGATCCAACTCTGCAGCAGCATCAAATCCAATCAGCGATTCAAGCAGCAGTTCTGCATCTCGATCTGAATAAGCAGCTTGCTCTTTGGGATCGTGCCAAGCAGCACGCAGACGTTCTATCTCTTCTTCTACTACTTCAACAGAGATTCTCCCACCAAGAGCTAAGGTAGCCATTCTAATAACTGCAGCATTTAGATCACGGAAGTTTCCTGACCAAACCGCTTCAGAAGAGACAGCAAAGCGGAGAAACTTCTCTCGTGCTTCCTTGCTTATAGTTATATGCTTTCCCATATGCTGGGCAGATTTTTCAAGTTCATAGTTGAGGTTCGGTTCAACATCTTCAAGCCTATCCTTCAATCCTGGCAAACGAAACGTCCAAAGATTTATCCTTGCTAGTAAATCCTCTCGAAACTTTCCCTCTCTAACTTGCAGCGCAAGGTCTCTGTTGGTTCCAGCTATCAGTTGAAAATCACTCGACACCTCAGTGTCCGCACCCATTGGCATAAATACTTTCTCTTCCAGTGCTCGTAGTAGCATTGCTTGTTCGTCTAGACCAAGCTCACCAATCTCATCTAGAAAAAGTAGCCCGCCATCGGCTGCTCGAAGCAGCCCTGGTCTGCTCTGCACAGCACCCGTAAAAGAGCCTTTGACGTGGCCAAAAAGTGCCGACATTGCGGCATCACCACGGATGGTTGCACAATTGATATCTACAAATCTACCTTCTAGCAAGTGTTTTGACCTTCTTAGCTCATAAATACGTTTTGCTAAATTTGACTTCCCTGCTCCTGTAGGCCCCATCAACAGAATAGGTGCTTTTGATGAAATAGCTACCTGTTCTATTCTTTCTATCAGTCTATTGAACTGTCGATTTTTTGTCTCAATACCAGACTTCAGAAACGATATACTTTCAACCTGTTCAAGGTTAAAGCGCGAAGCTATGCGGTCGTATTTTGAAAGATCCAGATCAATAATGGTGAAATTACCAGGATCTTCTGTATGAAATTTGCTTGGAGGGGAAGTCTGTATGAGCTTTGCTGGAAAGTAGTGTGACTCGGTCAATAGAAACATGCATATCTGAGCTACGTGTGTTCCTGTTGTTATATGTATAAGATAGTCTTCCTTATCTGTTTTAAACTCATACTTACGTGCAAAGTCGTGAAGAGAGCCATAAACCTGTTCAAAGTCCCATGGGTCTTCGAAATCTATAACGTTTGTTTTTACCTGAGTTTCAGGAGAAATCATCTTGATATCTTCTACAAGTATTTCCAGTAAGCTTTTGAATTTTTCTTGATAAAGCAGCTCTAGACGCTTTATTAGAAAATTTTCATGTCTGCACAGTGCTACTGTTGGACGCCAACGCTCCCAACGCTCGGCTCCTTTTCCACTGTCTAAGGTCGGTCCCAGTAGACCTATTACAACATATCCATTTGTTGATGACATAAATTTTAGCTTATTTTCTAAACTACTTATCCATAGAGATAATACTGCCTTAAATAGTAAAGTCAACAGATAAAGAACAGTATACGTTAACATACTTCTAAATCAATAAATTAGAAGCTTTGGCCTGTCTATTCTCCGAGTTTGGCACAAACTTTGCCATCATGAAAATTACAATTTCAAGAGACTATTTTACAGAGTGGTTCTGGGTAGGTAGCACGTAATTGGCAGCGTCCTCGGCTGTAAACCGAGTGCTCTTTGGAGTCTTGAAGGTTCAAAGCCTTCCCTGCCCATCAAACAAACATAGATCTATAGAATTGAGGAGAGTTATGGAAAAGAGATATCAAGTAATCGAAGCTGAAAACTGCACTCCTATTAAAGCTTGGATAAATGGTGTTCAGCTAGAAGAAGAAGCTAAAAAACAACTTTTGAACGCAGCTCAAATGCCATTTATCTATAAGTGGTTAGCAGTAATGCCAGATGTACATGCAGGTAAAGGAGCAACTATTGGAAGCGTTATCCCTTCTCGTAAAGCAATCATTCCAGCAGCAGTAGGTGTAGATCTCGGATGCGGTATGATGG
>JAEUQL010000499.1 GCA_016789295.1 Blastocatellia bacterium
TCTCAAAGATAGAGGTCAGATAATCGATGCTTACACTGCAGCTACCAACAAAGGCTTTATATCTACAGAAAATAATATGAAGACTATGCAGGAGCTTATAGATATAGCCAAAAACTACCCCAATGCGCCTTGTTTGAATATCCCTCCGTCACCTCCAACTATTGGGCCAGCCGATCCCATTTTATCGAGTATGATGGCGGCCAGTGGAGTACAATCGGCTACAACTAACTACAACAGTGCAAGCGAAAAAGTGGCACAGCTTGAAGCCAGACTGCAATCTGAACTGACTGCGCTTGAACAGATGGGCAAAGTTCCACCAGAGCTGAAACAGCGTTACATAGAAGCATTCCGAGCAAATCCTGAAAATCAGGCTATATACAAAGCAGAAGCTACAGCAGCCAAAGAGTTAGGCTTTCAACTGAAAAACTTGCAACAGGCACTAGAAAAGACTCCTTTGGGTAGTCCACAAGACAATCAGAATTTGGCTGTACTGCTTGCTGGTTATAAAGCACTAGCCAATTCTCCACAAGGAGCAGCACAGGCTGCAGATTTTGTTAAGAATCTCCATATGCAACCACCAAATGTGCAAGGCCCACCAACAGCTCTTGACCAGAAACTGCAACTAGCCCAAAGGCTAGGAGCTATACCCGGCTACCAGTCCAAGATACTGAACGAGATCTATGGGCCAGCATTAGAGCAGGTAGCAATGAATGAACTTGTTGCTAGTGGTGGAGACCCTGCAATTGTTAAGCAAAAACTTCAGCCTTATCTCGGTGTTCTACAAAAATTTGCTAATCTTCAAGTTGGAGATGTTCAATCACCTGTTAATTCTGTATCTGACCTTGTAGCAGATCTTGGAGTTCTTTCCAGAAAGAATCAAGATTTTGATGCTATAAAGCAGTACTTCCCACAACTTCCTGGTATTGCCAAAGCTATTTCGGTGATCAATGTTGGACTGACTGCTGCTGCGGCTGCTCGTAGTGGAGATCAAGAGAGGGTGGAGCTAATAATCTCTGCATTGAAAGACTCTCCGGAAGCAGCTTCTATTGGCCTGGAGGCATTAGGCAAACTTGCTGGCAGTGCATCTCTTATGCGTACAGTTGAAGGGTTGAGTAAGATTGCTCCTACAGTTGCGCTTTTGGGTGATACTGTAGCACTTGTCATGGATGCAAGTTCTCTAGCGCAAGATCCTTCAAACTCGAACAAGATACGTGTTCTTGGAGGAGCTTTTGTAGTTGCTGGAGGAGCAGGTCTAGCTCTTGAAGCTCTAGGTGTTGTGTCGCTTGGTCCAGCCGCCCCAATAGTTGGAGCAGGGCTGATACTTGGACATACACTTCAGATAGCTGCAGATGTAATGCAATCACAAGAAGAGCAGGACAAGTTGAGGGCAGAAGTTAAAGCCAAAGCAGAGAGCCTTGGATACAGCTTACAAGAAGTTACTCCACCAGAAAACAATCCAACTCTTCCTCCATCAACAGGAGTCTATAACGATACAGTGACTATAGACTTTAAGAGCTACGAATGGGTTATGAATTAAATCTTCTGGAACCTGTTGTGAAGCCTATTTACAACAGGTTCTAGCCTTCTTGCTCTTCAGTATTGCTACTTGACTACCATACATTTATCACTCTTTGGCAGAAGACCTCGGCCAAAGTTTTTATCTTGGCCGGGGATGAATGCGGCTCTTGAGAAGGCGAACCTTCTTGACTGAGAGTTCCTTTGGATATCAGGCGTGTTGTTTCAGCGTCGATCTAAGCAGCCCCCTTTTTTCAAAGTGAGGAGGATGTCAACGGTACTTCAAACTGAATAATCCTATTGTAAGGAAATTTGAAACCTGCTCTGAAATTTTGCTGATAGAATATTTCTACTTGAGATTTAAGATACTTATCAAGAAAGGCGTGCTTTATGTCCACAAAAGAGGTTGGATTGATATCTGAAGAGGTAAGGCCAATCGATATGCAGCCTGGCACACTCTCTTTACAAGGAAAGTTGCTCTTTAACCGTGAACTTAGCTGGATAGAGTTTAATAGGCGTGTACTTGAAGAAGCTCTAGATCCACGCCGCCCACTCTTAGAAAGAGTAAAGTTTCTATCTATATTTTCTACAAACCTTGATGAGTTCTTTATGATAAGAGTTTCTGCACTGAAAGAGCAGGCTGAATCTGAAAACCATATTGTCTCTCCTGATGGAATGACTCCAGCCGAACAGCTTCAGGCCATTGCTCGAAATCTCAAACCACTTATAGATAAACAGATGTCTTGCTTGAGAGAAAAAATACTTCCTGAATTGGAGCGTGTAGGAATAAAAGTTGTTCCTTACATGCAGCTATCAAAAGATTCTAAGCATGAAGTGGATGAATATTTCCAGCACAACATCTTTCCAGTACTTACGCCTTTGGCTGTTGATCCATCACATCCATTTCCTTATATTTCAAACTTGAGTCTGAATTTGGCTGTATTTGTTGTTGCTCCTGACGATGATGATTCACCTCCAAGATTTGCAAGAATTAAAGTTCCTCCAGTGGTACCAAGGCTTCTTCCAGTAAAAGACTACCCAAACCATTTTGTACTACTTGAACAGGTTATAGCTGCAAATCTTCACGCGCTTTTCCCAGAAATGAATGTAATTGCGTGTCATCCTTTCCGCATGACACGTGATGCTGAAATAGAGATTGAGGAAGATGAAGCTGGAGATCTGCTCAAAACTGTAGAACAGCAGTTGCGCCAACGCCGTTTTGGTTCGTGTGTAAGGCTTGAAGTAGATACAACGATGCCACAAACCATGGTCAACTACCTACGTCAAGCACTCGACCTAGAAGAGACTGATGTCTTCACTATTGATGGACCTTTGAGCGTTTCTGACCTGATGGCACTCTACAAGCTCGATTTCCCGATGCTTAAAGATCGTAGCTTTACGCCAAGCATTCCCACTCTACTCACGACAGAAGAGAGTATATTTGATGTCCTCAAGCGTCAGGACATTATGTTGCACCATCCCTACGACTCTTTTGCTCCAGTTGTCGATTTCATACGCACAGCAGCAAACGATCCAAAAGTGCTTGCAATCAAGCAGACACTCTATCGTACAAGTGGTGACTCGCCCATAGTCTCGGCTCTCATAGAAGCTAGTGAACGTGGCAAACAGGTTGCTGCAATAGTGGAGCTTAAAGCACGCTTTGACGAAGAGAACAACATTGTTTGGGCAAAAAAGATGGAGCGTTCTGGCGTTCACGTAGTCTATGGATTGTTGGGTGTAAAGACACATTCCAAAGTCGCGCTTGTAGTGCGTCAAGAAGAAGGTGTGATTCGCAGATATGTCCATTTAGGAACCGGCAACTACAATCCAACTACAGCAAAGATCTATACAGACATAGGTCTTT
>JAEUQL010000049.1 GCA_016789295.1 Blastocatellia bacterium
CATGGTTGTTGGAACTCCTCTTTATATGTCTCCTGAGCAGTTGAGTGGTGAGAAGTTAGACCCTCGTTCAGATATATACAGCTTTGCACTTATAGTCTATCAGATGATGACAGGTGGACTTCCATTTCAAGGTGAGAATGCACAGGCTTTGATGGTGAAGCGTTTAACAGATAACCCGCTTCCAATGAAGTCTGTAAATCCAAGGGTCAATGTACTTCCGGCAGTAGAAGCAATAGTTTTGGCAGCTCTGGCACGTGATCGCAGAAATCGTACACAGTCAATACGCAATTTTGTTGAGCAGTTGGAGCAAGCAGCAAAAACAGATCCATCCACTGCAAAGACCTTAATTAATAATACTGCTCAGAACAGACCTGCTCCTGCTACGGGTCAAAATCAGATGGGGGGGACAACAGGCGGTGGTGGTTACTATACTCCTTCACAAAATCCACGCTCTGGGTCGCAACCTGGGGTAAGTAACCCATCACAAGGTGCTGCTCTCAGTACTCCGACGCCCCCTGGGTCTATGCCACCTTATGGACAACCACAAACTCCACCGCAATCTATGCCACAGATGAAGCAGCCGTCTGGCCAGCAATACTATCAACCACCAAATCCCACTCCACCAAATCCAGTACAGCCAATGGTTGGTGGAGTGCAGACTCCCAGACAGCCAACACCTGGACAACCGATGCCTATGCCTTTTCCAACACCTCCGGGAGTACAACCTCCTGTGCAGCCTCAAAAGAAGAGCCGTGCTGGTTTATGGATAAGTCTGATACTTGTCTTTTTTGTTGTTGTGGTTGGATCTTGTGCGGTAATTATCTACACAATTTCTGACAATACTACTGTTAGTAATAACAGTAACAACAGTAGTAATAATGGTGAAACTCAAAAGCAGACAGGGGATGGTTCAGATTATGTAGACAATACAGATTCACAGACTGTTGATATAGACAAAAACTCTAGCGGGTCAGCAACTGCACTTGAGCACTACAACAAAGGTGTAACTCTTTTAGATGAAAAAGACTACAACAGTGCGGCAGCAGAGTTCAAACTTGCTTTACAGTTACAGAGTGACTACAGAGAGGCTCAAGAAAATCTTGCTATATCACTCTATTACGCCAGTCAATACAAAGAGGCCATAAAAGAAGCAAGGCGAGCCATAGAAGTGTATGGTGGTTCTCGTGCTCAGAGCTACGAAGTTTTAGGGCGTGCTCAGTATGACGACCGACAGTACATGCAAGCTGCACAGTCGTTTCTTCAAGCAGCAAGCTTAGACCCAAACAATCTTGAAGTTAGAGTACTTGCAGCATTTGCTCTTGATCTAGCTGGACAATCAGCCACAGCAAATCAGATGTATGACAATTTTATTGAGAATTACCCAACCCACTATCTTGCAACACAAATAAACAATATAAAGCAAGGGGATCGCCCACCAGCAGTACTACCAAAGCCTTAATTGTTGAAATAGAAGAGCAGGATAAGTGCTCTTCTACTATACTATTTTGTGACTTCTAAGCCAGAAGCTTGCCAAGCACTAAAACCACCTACAAGGTTGTATATCTCTTTGAAACCTTGTTTTAGTAGAAGGCTTGCTGCAAGGCTAGATCTATAACCTCCTGCACAATTTATAACTAGCGGTTCTGTTTTTACTATCTCATCAAGTCTACTGAGGAGAGTTGGAAGAGGGATATTTTTTGCTTTTGGAATATGTCCAGCACTGAACTCTATTTCGGTTCTTACATCTATCTGTTGTAACAGTCTATTCTCTTTTAACTTTTCTGCAAGCTCATCAACTGTAATCTGAGCAAGTTTAACAGTTTCAAGACCTGCTTTTTCCCATTGAGCCATCCCACCATCCAAATAGCCTGCTATATTTTCTAGCCCTACACGAGCAAGTCGAATAACAGTTTCTTCAACTTCTTGAAGCTCATCGGTAATTATGATGATAGGGCTATTAGGGTTTAAGGTACTACCTGCCCAAGGAGCAAAGCTTCCAACAAGTCCAATATTTACTGATGTAGGGATATGACCCGTTCCAAAACTTGCCGAAGATCTTGTATCAAGTACTGTATAGCCTTGCTGTAAAAGCTTGTTAACTTCCTGTGCTGTTAGCGCAGAAGGCAGGCTCTTTTGGCTTACTAGTTCTGGACCGGTCCTGTTCAATTCTGCATCTCTCTGAAAGTATTCCGGGGCTTCTGGCAGGTCTGTTGTCATTGTACGAATAAACTCTTGGCGAGACTTTATTTGAAGTGCATAGTTGAAGAGTTTTTCGTGTCCTATGGTTGAGGACTTTTCATTCGATATGTTGCGTCCGCACAAAGAGCCTGCTCCGTGAGCAGGGTATATCTCTACTTGATCGGGGAGCTTTAGCAGTTTTTCGTGAAGTGAATCATAGAGCATTCCAGCCATTGTTTCCGGTGTATAGCCTTTTGAACCTACAAGGTCAGGTCTTCCAACATCGCCTATGAAGAGCGTATCACCAGTGAGGAGTTTTGCCACAGCATCGGGATCTTCTCTATCCGTAACAAGGACTGAAATACTTTCTGGTGTGTGGCCAGGTGTTTCGTATATCTCTAGAAATATTTTTCCGACTTGTAGCTTATCTCCTTCTTTAACTGCAAGATAAGGGAAACTGGGGCTTGCTCTGTATCCAAAGACTATTTCTGCGCCTGTAAGTTCTGCAAGCTCTCTGTGACCGCTAACAAAATCCGCGTGAAGGTGTGTTTCTATGATATATCTTATCTTCAAGCCTTCTTTTTCAGCTTCTTCAAGGTAGATATCGACATCACGTCTTGGGTCTACAACGGCTGCTTGTCCTTCTGAGCCTATCAGATAAGAAGCATGTGCCAAACATCCTAAGTAGAACTGTTTGAAATACATAGTACACCTCTTTCTTAACTTTTATCTTTTTTGTTGTGTCGAGACTCGACATCACACGATCCCGACATTCAAGTGTTAATTCCAAATCTGGGGAGAATCCATCGCATTAGAATTATGTAACCCAGAAGAAAGAGAACTGGATAGAACCATTCGCCCATTTTTACCTCCTGTAACTATAGAAGTAGAGTTTTTAAAGCTCTATTTTTGTCCCTAGTAACTGTAGAAACTTTGCAAGCCATTCTGGGTGTGCAGGCCAAGCTGGTGCACTGACAAGGTTGGCATCAACATAAGCTTTGTCTACAGCAATCTCTTTCCATTCGCCTCCAGCAAGAGAGATTTCTGGGCCGACTGCTGGATAGGCAGTACAAGCTCTACCTCTGAGAACCCCTGCTGCAGTGAGTAGTTGAAGACCGTGGCATATGGCAGCTATTGGTTTATTGGTCTGTGCAAAATGTCGTATGACATTTATTACATCTTTGTTGAGTCTCAGGTATTCAGGAGCGCGTCCTCCAGGGATCACCAAAGCGTCATAGTCTTCAGCTCTTATTTCTGCAAAAGTTGCATTTAGAGTAAAGTTATGGCCAGGTTTTTCACTATATGTCTGATCGCCTTCAAAGTCGTGAACAGCAGTGCGGACTTTGTCGCCTGCTTCTTTGTCAGGGCAGACGGCATCAACGCTATGACCTACCATGTGGAGTGCTTGGAAAGGAACCATTACTTCGTAGTCTTCGACAAAATCACCTACTATCATCAGTATCTTTTTTGCAGCCATGTCTAAAACTCCTAAGTTTGATAATTAATATTGAGTAACTTTTAGAGAGAGTAATCAGCTAGACTAGTCAAAACTTCTCTAGCTGCTCGTGTACCATGATAAAAGGCTTCTTCAAAAAGAGCCACACCACTCAGGTCAGAAGTGGCAAAATGTATTCCTTTAGATGGTTGTGAAGCTTGTTGCAGTGAACCGCTCCATATAAAACCTGGTTTTGGCCGTATCATAGCGTGTCCCCAACGCATAATATCTATTCTATCAACAAGATCTCTTATATCTGGGTGAGCACGAGAAAGATCTGTGAGTATTACATCTGCCCACTCATCCCAATTTATAGAAAGAAGTCGATTGCGGGCTTTTCGTGTGTCAGTATCACAGAGCGGATAGTAGTAAGTAAATACTGTCTGACCTCTGTCAATCCCTGCTTGGTGTGTAGCTACTACATAGCCAAGAGAAGGGCTTTCATATAGGACATTATCCCAACAGAGAGGAAATCCAGTGCTTGAAGGGCGGTCGCGAAGTGTAAGATTTGCTACCATCCACGAGCCATAATCAAAGTTAGATAAATAGTTAGGAGTAGCTTCTTTATAATGTCGGAGCATATACTTTGTAAGGAAGTGTGGTGCAGCAAATATGACCTTTTTGGCGTGAAAGCCGAAAGCTTCTTCTGTCAAGCTGTTTAGTGTAGTGACATCGATATGACCTCCTTTTTCCTTGTCCACGGCAACTATGTCGGTGACAGTTGTTGAAAGTCTAACATTATCTTTAACTCTATTATAGAGGTGTGAAATAAGTTTTCCATTGCCTTCTGGCCAAGTTATTAGCGGTTGGGCTTGTTGTCGAGGCTCTTTCATTCTAGAAGTAAAATAGAAGATTGCTGCCCAAGCACTTGTGTCTTCAAGTCTAGTTCCATAGTCATCTCGACAAGCGTAATCGATGTACCAGAGAAGACGTGAAGAGTTGAAACCTTTTTTTGAAAGATATTGTGCAATCGAAAGCTTGTCCAGAGCAGTTACTTCTGCATCATCAGAAGAATTTGCAACTGGAATAGTGAAAGCTTTACGTCCTTTGTTATCACGCCAAGCTACCCAATAATCTATCTCTTTCTGAAAATTTTCAAACTGTTCTAGATCATTTTGGCTTGCTCCCACACGTAGATAAAGTCCTTCATACCAACGGCCACGGAAGAACACTCTCTCTTCTGGGTCACGACAAAGGAACTGTTCTGCAACAATAGGTTCACCTGTCTGGTCTCTACCTTCTAGCAGATTCATTTCATCTAGTAAAGATAGAAGTTCTTGGTTTTCTTTCTGTGGGACTGGTAAGTAGTGTGCTCCCCAAGGATAAGAGATAAAGCTGTTAGTTCCACTTTGTGCTGTTCCACCTGGGTTAGCTTCTATTTCAAAGAGAACGAAATTATTAAAACCTTCGCGTTTAAGTTTCCAAGCTGCTGCAAGTCCAGAGACTCCACCACCAACAATTGCTATATCTACAGTTTTCCAGGCATCTTTTGCTGGTTCTACTCTCAGTCCATCGCGCAGTTTGTGACCTAGCAAGTGTGAGGGGCCAACAAACTTTCCATCTGGCATACGACCAGTTTTTGATCGGCTACAGCCAAGCATGGTGACAGATGAACCAAGGAAGGCTTTTATTATCTCTCTGCGTGTAAAGTTGGTCATAGGGAAGATCCAAAAATTTTAGAAGATTCTAATATGGATATTATATTAAGACTACTGGTAGTTTAACTTGGATTGACTGTCTCAAGTTTGGTTTCTGGACTAGGCTTATATCTAGTTGGAAGTATCTGGAAGGCTTGAAATTAGAAGAAGCTTACTTTATTCTTATGGGCTATTTTCAATCCTCTGTATTAATCCTCTACTTAAATATGGAGATAACAAGTATAGAACAGGTAGGAAGAGATGACGGCTGAGCAAGCTGAGGTTGAGAAAGTAAATACACAGTTTTATAAAGCTTTAGAAGCTTGTGATATAAAAGCTATGGATGATATATGGTTACACGAGAATTGGGTTAGGTGTATTCATCCAGGTTCTGACCCTGTAGTTGGGTGGCAAGAGGTTCGTGAAAGTTGGGCTGAAATATTCAGTAACACGCGCAGCATGAAGCTTTCCATTTCGAATCTTTTCATAAAGATTGTTGGTGAGATGGCTTGGGTAGAGTGTACTGAAGATATAGCAACTTTCTTTGACCAGGGTTTTACTTCTGGTCAAGCTCAATCTACCAATCTCTATCTTAAGATAGAGCAAAAGTGGCGAATGGTTCATCACCACGTTTCACCACTTCCTACAGATGTTCCAGACGATTGGAGTGATGATATTCTCAACTGATAATTTTAATTTTATTGGGAGGTCGAATTTGGACGAGTTACTATCAAAAGAAAACTTAGAGTTACGTGAGCAGACACGGGAAATTGCAGAACGCTATGTGAGACCCATAGCAGCCGAACTTGATAGGAATGCAGAGTATCCTTGGCCAGTTGTTCGCGCTCTACAAGAGGCTGGTCTGATGGGTGTTTGGATTCCCAAAGAATATGGTGGAAGAGGAGCTGGAATACTCAACCTTTGCATTGTTGTTGAAGAGTTATCTAAAGCTTGCGGTGGAGTTGGGGTTACTTATGCAGTAAATGCACTAGGCTCTTTTCCTATAATTGTTGGTGGAACAGACGAACAGAAGAAGAAGTATCTTCCTGAACTTGCATCAGGTCGTAAGCTGATAGCTTTTGGTTTGTCTGAGAAGAGTGCTGGTTCAGATGCTGGAAGCCTCAGAACTAGAGCTACAAAAGATGGTAATAGCTACCTGATAAATGGTGAGAAGAAATGGAATACCAATGGAGGGGCAGCAGACATCTACACAGTCTTCACAACAGTCAATCCAGAGCGTGGGTCTCGTGGTATAACAGGCATACTTGTTGAAAAGGGAACGCCAGGTTTCGTTATTGGTAAGAAAGAAGATTTGATGGGCATTCGCTGTGTACCGGTTCATGAACTCCATTTTGAAGACTGTCGTGTTCCGACAGAGAATGTTTTAGGTGGTAAAGAAGGGCATGGTTTCAAGCATGCGATGATGACGCTTGATCTTGCACGTCCTGGAGTGGCTGCTCAGGCTGTTGGTTTGGCTCAAGGGGCTTTAGACCTTGCAATTGATTACACTACAAAGCGTGAGCAATTTGGCCAAACTATAGCTTCATTTCAAGCTATTCAGTTCATGTTGGCTGATATGGCTACACAGATAGAAGCTGCACGCCAACTTGTCTATCAAGCTGCACGTGCCTGTGATCTTGGGGCAAAGAATGTATCCAAATTTGCTGCTATGGCAAAAGTTTTTGCAACTGATACAGCAATGTCGGTTACAACAAACTGTGTGCAGCTATTTGGAGGTTATGGTTATTGCAGAGACTATCCAATAGAGAAGTACATGAGAGATGCAAAGATCACACAGATCTATGAAGGCACAAATCAGGTACAGCGTTTAGTGATAGGCCGTGCATTGATAAAAGAGTCAGCAAGTTCTAGAGAAGGTAAAGAAACCAAGGAGTAAGCAGGGGTGGCACAGCGTCATCTAGTAATAAGTGCAATAGGTGCTGACAATGTTGGCTTAGTTGAGAAGATATCTAAATTTGTTTCTGAAAATGGTGCCAACATTGAAGATAGTAAAATGGCTGTCTTTTGTGGAGATTTTGCAATAATAATGCTTGTTTCTGGCAGTGCAGAATCACTTACTGCAATAGAGAGCAAGCAGTCACAGCTTGCTGAAGAGACAAAGCTTGCAGTCTTTACAAAGAGGGCATCAGAACGCAAAAAGAGTGATTCTACTCGTTTTCGGCTAGTAGCTTCATCGTTAGACCATCCTGGAATAGTCTACAAGATCACAAGTAGTCTTTCAGAGTTTGGTATAAATATAGAGTCGATGGAGACAAAATCTTACTATGCGCCTACCAGTGGTGCTCCAATGTTTCGTTTTGAAGCAGAGATAACCATTCCAAAATCGACTGATTTATCAAAACTACAAACCTATTTTGCAGTAATTGGCGAACAAGAAAGCATTGATATAACAGTTATTGCAGACTAGTGTTTTGCCTGTCTAAAGAAGAAGGTTCTTTCTTAAATTGCAAAGAGAGAGCCTTTTTCTACCTAAGAATTTTTGCAGAAATTTTGTTGTGAAAGTTCGGCTAGCTCTAGTATACTCTCCTCTAAAAAATATCTAAGTAGTCTAGTTATCTTGATATGGGGGACATATGAGAAAGAGTATACTATTGATTTCTGCAGATCACGATCCAGAATTTACTAACATAATTTATCATGAGATTCCACGGCGACTACAGAAGAAAGCTTTTATGGTTCCTCTAAATCTGGCGACTATAGCAGGACTTACTCCAGAGCAAGAGTATGAAGTTGACATATGGGATGAGCCGGTACACGGATTGATCGATGAACAGACAGAGTTTAAGAAAGAGTATGATCTAGTTGGCATAACAGCATTTTCCAGTCATATGCGGCGTGCCAGAAAGATAGCAAAAATAGTTCGTAGCAGAGGGATAGTGGCAGCGATAGGAGGGCCAGGAGTTACGGCTGCGCCAGAGAGTTGTCGAAGTGACTTTGACATTCTGTTCATAGGAGAAGCAGAGCTGACGTGGCCGCAGTTTTTGGAAGATTTTCAAAGGGGCAGTTACAGCAAAGAGTACAGGGTAGGAGAGCTTCCAGGGCTGGAGAGTTCGCCAACTCCTCGATGGGACAGTATTGCTGATGTAATGAAGTCGAGTTATGTGACAGGAGGTATACAAGTAACAAGAGGTTGTCCTTTTGATTGTGAATTTTGTGGTGTTTGGAAGACATTTGGTCGCAAGATGCGAACCAAGCCTATAGAACAAGTAATTAGAGAAGTGATAAATCTGCAGAAGTTGGGTATGGAGAGTGTTCTTTACTGTTCTGACAATTTTGCAGGCAATCGTCGTTATGCAAAAGAGTTGATGCGAGCAGTAACGCCTGTGAACAACTCTTTTGACAAGCCCATCAGTTTTGCTACAGAGCTAGATATTACAATTGTACATGATGATGAGATGTTAGAGTTACTGGCTGATGCTAACTTTTCCAGCCTGTTGATTGGTATAGAGACGCCAAACAAAGATAGCTTAAAAGAGGCAAGGAAGCGGCAGAACCTTCGTGGAGATCTGGTAGATTACTGCAGAAAGATTCAGTCTTATGGGGTACCCATAGATGGTTCTATGATAGTTGGTTTTGACCATGACACCTTAGAGGCATTCGATCTACAGTTTGAGTTTATCCAAGAAGCCTACATTCCGATTCCGAAGATGCATATGTTAAAGGCCATAGCAGGAACAGAGCTGCGAACACGAATGATAGGTGAAAAGCGTGTTCTTAACATGAATGTCATCTATCAGAATGTAGCTGCTGAGTATCTAGATGCTAACCTCTATACAAATATTCTTCCTAAAAATATGAGTAGAATAGAACTTTTTGCAGGCTATTTAGCTCTGGTAGAGAAAGTATTTAATTGGGACAACTTTGAAGAACGTATAAAAGGTTTTATTTCAAATATCAAGCGTCAACCGAAACTTCGGGTAGAAGATCCGAACATAGGGACTGTAGGCAATTTGAGGCAGGTTTTATACAAGCTTCCTGAGCAGATTCAAGGAAATATCAGCAGGATTCTCGACTACACAGAGCAGCGTGCCAGTTTCATGATGAGAGTTGTAGCTACACTGGTCTTTAGGCAGTTTTTTGAGTGGTGTCGTCTGCCTGTTATTCGCCAAGAGATAATGAGTCAGATTAGAGTTGAGGAAACGCTTGATGAGTCTGCAATTTTGGCTGCAAGTGCTCTTTCTGATTAAATGTAACTATTTAGGATAGGTGATATGAAGAAGATACTATTAATTGCTCCAGCGTCTGAATCTGCCATACCTCTTTACAATGCCCATAATCTACCTTTTCTGCAAAAGAAAGGGTTAATGGTTCCATTGCATATTGCAACAATAGCGGCTCTTACACCTGATGATATTGAAGTCGATCTATGGGATGAAGCCGTAGATGCTTTTATTTGTGAAGAGACAAAGTTTGAAAAAGAGTATGACCTGGTTGGGGTTACAGGCATGTCAAACCAGATAGCACGGGCTAAGGAGATAGCGCGTGTATTTCGTAGTAGAGGAATTCCTGTTGTTATTGGTGGGCCTGGTGTTTCGGCAGCTCCAGAAAAGTGTCGTAATGATTTTGATGTTCTCTTTATTGGTGAAGGGGAAGGTATATGGCTTGAGTTTATTGATGACTTTAGGAAGGGGAGTTACCGCAAAGAGTATCGTGAAGTTTCGCCACCTGATATGTCACACTCTCCCATACCTCGTTGGGGCAGGCTTGCTGGCAGCTTACGCAGTGGCTATCTGATGGGGGCAATACAGACGACGCGAGGATGTCCATTTACGTGTGAGTTCTGTACTGTTTGGCAAGTTTCAGGTCGGCAGATGCGTCTTAAGCCCGTGGAGCGGGTAGTTGAGGAGATAAAGCTATTAGAAAAGTTAGAAGTAGCAGATATTTTTATCTGTTCGGACAACTTTATTGGAAATCCAAGATATGCAAAAGAGTTGTTGCAGGCAATCATTGAGGTGAATAGAACTTTTGCAAAGCCAATGAAATTTTTAGCAGAGATAACGCTAAATATTTCACATATGGAAGATATGCTTTGTTTGTTGTCTGAAGCTAACTTCAAGACTATTCTAATAGGTCTTGAGTCACCAAGTGTAGATAGTCTAAAAGAGATCAGGAAGGTGCAGAATTTACGTGGTGACATGGCAAGAAATTGTAAGAAAGTGATGTCACATGGAATTATTATTTCTGGTTCTATGATAGTTGGTTTTGACAATGACACTACTGATATTTTCGATCAGCATTTTAACTTTCTGCAAGAAGCTTGTATTCCACATCCGCAGGTACATATATTGAAAGCTATTGATGGAACAGATCTGTTAAAAAGGTTTAGTAAAGAGGGTCGAATTTTGGACTACAGCACAGAGTTATTTTGGGGAACAGTTCATCCACAGTTAAAGACAAATATAATACCTAAGCAGATGACAAGAGCTGAATTGCTGTCTGGTTATTTGCGATTGAAAGAGAGGCTCTTTGATTGGGAGAATTTTGCAGCGCGTACCATAGGTTTTATTTTGAATTTGAAGGACAAGGTTGAGGTTTCAGAGTTTGTTGGGAAAGAGTTGACAGGTTTTCTAGATGAGAAAGAGGAGCGTACTATTTCAGGGATTTTGGAAAGTCTATCAAAAAGTAGCAAGGCACGTGAGGCTATCTACAGAATACTTTCTGTTACAAAAGATTGTGCTCCTTGGATGGTGCGAGAAATAGTTAGATTAGTAGTAAAGCAGCATCTAGAAGCATCGGGATTAGTTTTACTACGAGAAAGTGTGAACAAACAGATAGAGTATGAAGCAGCTATGGACATTAGAAAGTTTGTAGAAAAGCCGCATCAACTTAATATTATAGAAAGCCAAACCAAAGTAGGTTTATACAGCAGTTTATGTGACTTGCCATAAAGGGAAAAGCAGAATGAGAAAAATACTTTTGGTTTCACCAGATATTCATGCAAAATCGGTTTCCACCTACACTCCCTACACATCTAATCTGCACAAAAAGAGTGTTGTCACAGTTCCATTGCAGCTTGCAACAGTAGCTGCTTTGACACCAGACGGATACAAGGTGCAGATATGGGATGAAGCTGTACAGGGTGCTATAAGTGATGACACAGACTTAGGTGATGACTATGATCTAGTTGGAGTGACGGCCTACTACAATCACTTGAGCCGTGCGAGAGAGTTGGGAGATGTTTTTCGCAGGAGAGGAATAGTTTCTGTTATAGGTGGAGCTGGCGTAAGTTCTGAACCAGAGTCAATGCGAAAACATTTTGATGTTCTCTTTTTGGGGGAAGCTGAGCTTACTTGGCCGCAATTTCTAGCAGATTTCGAACGAGGTGTTTATGAAGTGCAGTACGGTCCTTCGGGATTTCCTGACTTAAATTTATCACCAAAACCACGTTGGGATAGTATTGCACACCTTCTGGAGCCGAACTACAGGAGTGGAGGGGTACAAGTAAATCGTGGATGTCCTTTTAACTGTGAATTTTGCAGTAGTTGGCAGATGTTTGGACGTAAGATGAGGAACAAGCCCATAGATCAAGTTTTAGAAGAGGTGAAAAAACTTGAAGAGTTGGGTATGGAAAATATACTGATTTGCACTGAAAATTTTGTTGGAGATCCAAGATATGCAAAAGACCTTCTGCGTGAACTTATTAAGTTGAAAGAGAGCTTTAGAAGGGAAGTACGCTACTTTACAGAACTGACTATAACTATATCTCATGATGAAGAGATGCTGAAGCTGTTGGCTGAAGCAAATTTTGTGAGGTTATTGATAGGTATAGAGTCTCCGAAAGTAGAAAGCTTGAAAGAGACAAGAAAGAGAATGAACTTACGAACAGGTTTTGATAGAGGTTTGGTTGGTCAGTGTTTGAAGATCATGTCTTATGGGATGGTTATACAAGGAAGTATGATAGTTGGTTTTGATCATGATAATTTAGATATCTTTGATCAGCAGTTTGAGTTTTTGCAAGCCTCTTGTATTCCAACGCCTAAGCTGAATACTCTCAAAGCTGTGAAGGGGACAGATCTGTATGAGCGGTTGCTTAAAGAGGGTAGGCTAGTTGATATGAAAAAGGATGGGTTAGAGATTCCAGATGATCGATTTCTGACTAATATAGTTCCTAAAAACATGACAAGAATGGAGCTTTACACTGGTTATGTAGACCTTTGGGAGAGGATATGGGACTGGAAGAACTTTGAAAAGCGCATGATGGGTTTTATAGATAACCTGAACTATAGAGGTGAAGTATCTATTGTTAAAGATGAACTATCTATTATTAAAGATAAGGAGAGACTTTTTGCAACAGTTGGGCTAGGGGGTGAGGTGATAAGCAATATAATATCTTACACAGAACGATATGCTGCACCTATGATATGGGATGTGATAGCTCTGGTAAAGGTGCAGTGTCAGGAGAATGCGCATTTACCAGCGTTAAGAAAGAGTCTAGATATGATGAAGGTAGGAGAAGAATGTTTGAAGAGGTAAAACAGGAAGAAAGGTTTGTAGAGATAGAAGAGGGGATAGAGAGGTATTGGAAAGAGGGAGAAATCTGTAGAAAGAGTATGGAGAAGGGGGAGGAGGTGTATGTATTTTATGAAGGGCCGCCTACAGCGAATGGGCGACCAGGGATACACCATGTAAGTGCAAGAGCGTATAAGGATCTGTATCCGAGATACAAGACAATGAGAGGATACAGAGTGAGGAG
>JAEUQL010000004.1 GCA_016789295.1 Blastocatellia bacterium
AGCTAGATTCTCTTCATCAAGTTCATAGCTGATATTTTCTAACAGATAGCTTTGAAGTGACTCCAGAGGAAGTTGCAGTTGATTGCTATAGTCTTGAGCTATTTGGCTTCTGGCCGATAGACCTTCTGCTTTTGAAATAGTGCAGTAGTCTACTACTTTGTTTCTTCTCTCTCTCGGAAGATCGGCTGTTACCGCCCACAAGGCAAAGACGAAAGGAAGAGATGTCATCTCTCTCCATTCTTTCGCCATATCATAGATATAGTATTGGTGTTTGCTATCGCTTGCAGCCACCATAGCTGGGTCTCCAATAATCAGTGCTGCATCACTACACTCTAACATCTGCTCAAGATTAGGAATCTGTTGTTTGTAGACCGGTTTTAGTTTATAAATATGCTCAAGTAAAATCCTTACAAGTGTTGCAGAAGTTCTTGAAGATAGGTCTAGTGCTAAAGTTTGGATCTGTTCTATAGGGACTTTAGAAAATAGTAGAACGCTCTTTACAGAAAACTTTGAAGCTACAGATATTGCAGGAACTATCAGGACATTGCAAAGACGTTGATACTCGATGGATGGTATTAGTGCAACATCTACAAGCCGATTGCCCAACATATCAGCACACTTTGCCGGTGCTGCATCACCCAAAAGGTGACAGCGAGAACGAAGAGAACCTTTTGCAAAGCCATATATCAGAGGGGCAGAATTTAGATAAGTAGAAGCAGCAACCTTGATCGCATCCATCTACCTACCCTCCATTCGATTTTGTTTAGCAAAGATCGAATCGTACAGAAAAGGGTTGCTCAATATCAAGCTACAGAGGCAGGAGATAGACTCGCGTTGTCAAGCTATAACAAGCTTACTATAATGGCTATTTTAAATTTCTTCAGAAGATTATTTTTTAGAGGTATTTCGTGACAAAGAAACCCAGCCCAGATATACGTATGATTGCACGGCTGATTCCACCAAGTGGAAATTTGGTTCAAGGACAGTCAGAAGTTCCACTTCATCCAAACCTTGCTTCATCACTCAATGATGTGGTAGCCGAAGGTCTTAACCATTACTCCTTCTTTGAAGGAGTTGCTCCACTGCGCACTGTAGTTGCACAGAAAATTGCACGTTTTAACAACATAGAAGTAGATCCAGAAAGGAAGCCTTACGAGATCCTTATAACTCCTGGAGCGACAGGCGCACTTGTCTCCATTGCCCACACTTACCTCAAAGGTTCAACTACTATTCTCTTTGAGCCTTACTATCCTTATCACAAAAAGATCATTGAAACTTGTGGTGGAGCAGTCGAGATTGTGCCGCTTCACGGTGAGGATTTAGCTCTTGACGTAGATGATCTACGTGCACGTTGTCGTGTCGGTAAAGAGAAAGGAGATTTGAAGTCAATTCTGCTCTGTACTCCCACCAACCCAACGGGTAAAGTCTTTTCTCAAGCCGAACTAGAAGCTATTGCCGATTGTTGTAAAGAGTTTGATCTGCTCTGCATATCCGATGAGGTTTATGAACACTTTGTTATTTCAGAAGGTGACCATATATCGATAGGCTCACTCCCAGATATGCACTCCAGAACTATCACCTGTAACTCATTTTCAAAGTCCTGGGCCATATCTGGCTGGAGGCTCGGCTATGTCTATGGTGCAGGAGAGCTTGTAGGACCGCTCCACGCAGCAGGCAACATATTCTATGTCTGCACTCCGACACCGCAACAACACGCCCTCTCCAGAGTGCTGATGTCAGATGAAAACTATTACCACGAACTCAGACGCAACTACTCATCCAAACGTTCCATACTCGCTTCATCGCTTGGTGAAGCTGGTTTTGAGATATATGCTTCAAAATCTACTTTCTATATGTGGGCAAAAATACCCAATAGATTTGCAACCGCAGAAGAGCTAAACAATTTTTTGATAGAGAAAGCTCAAGTTGCAGGCGTTCCTGGCAATGCTTTTTCTGATTCATCGGAAGGTGAAAAATATATGCGCTTCTGCTTTGCTCGTGAAGACGAAATGTTACAGAGAGCTGCTTCAAGCATTGCAGAAGCTTTGAGAAAATAAGTAGCCAGAAGATTTTTGTCCAAAACTCCTTGTTAGTATGTTACAACTCATCGAGTAGAAATATTCGTGATGGGGAAACAATGATGAAAGCTACTTATGCTTTGAGCCACCCTTCTATTCCTATAGGCAGCTCTTCTTATGTAGACCTGCTTGTGCGTTTTAAGGCCGAATCGGAACTGTTATCCAGTAGTGTTAGACGGCCACTAAACTTAAGCCTGGTCATTGACCGCTCTGGTTCAATGGCTGGCGTACTACTCAAACACGCCATAAGAGCTGCAAATGCACTTGTTGACAAGCTCTCTCCTGCTGACATCCTTTCGGTTGTGGTCTACGATGACAATGTAGACACGATTGTCCCTCCAGAAAAAGTTAGCGACCGCACCAAGATCCATGAAGCTATAAACAAAATTCGCGCTGGCGGCTGCACAAATTTGAGTGGAGGTTGGAAGACTGGTTGTGACCATGTGAAAGCAGAGATCTCGACGGAGACTATAAACCGAGTATTACTGCTAACTGACGGTCAAGCAAATGTTGGAACTACAGATCCTGCTTCTCTCATAAAAATTGCAAGAGAGACAGCCGAAAAAGGCATTATTACAACTACCCTTGGGTTTGGTTCATATTTCAATGAAGATCTACTGATAGGAATAGCCAATGCTTCACATGGAAATTTCTACTACATACAGTCACCCGATGAAGCTACCGAGGTTTTTGCAATAGAGCTTGAAAGTGTAGCCTCCATTGCAGCCCAAAACCTTGTAGTGACAATCAAGCCAAAATCTTCTGTGCAGATAGAAGGAGTTCTAAATAACTACAAAAGCGAGAGCAGTGCAGAAGGGATTGTTGTTTCGGTTGGTGATATATACAGCGTTGAAGACAAATTGCTTGCTCTGGAACTGCAGGTCTGTCCAGAAACTGCAGCACAAAACAGAATAGAGTTGCTAGATCTCTGCTACAAGTTCTGCTCTGTTATTGATGGTGCTATCAAAGAGCAGGAAGGCATTCTTGCAGTTGAGATTGAAGCCTGCAACCAAGAAGCCAGTGTTTCACTCGATGCTTCAGTGCTTGAGCAGACTAACAGGTTGAGAGTTGCAAAGGCGAAAGATGAAGCTATTAACCTTACAGACAAAGGTGATTATGAGGCTGCATCCAAGCGGCTGCGAAAAACTATCAGCGATGTGAAGCTCAGAACTTTGCAAGAAACTTATGAAGTAGCAGAAGAGCTTGATCACCTTGACCACTACGCACAGAAGATAGAAAAAGGTGGGCTTGACAGCATTAGTCGCAAGGAGATGCGCGACCAGTCATTTCAAGCTCAAGCACGTAACCGCAATGACCTGAAGCTACGCGGTGTTGCCTCTGGTTCTTCTTATGGCCTAGCTGTAGTGAACGACTACGATCAAGGTGTGATCTTGAAGTGTGTACGTGAAGGTGGAAAGTTGAGGATGAAAGTAGTTTCTGAAGGTTACAACCATGATCTTAACGTGCAGTTTCCGCGCCACCTCCGCGAAGAGGGTGTAACCTACATTGTTGATCAGGTAGCAGAGTCTGCAGATGGCTCTTTCTACAAAGTTTCTGGCAACATTCGCAGGTTATTAATGCCTGGTGAAACTGTGCAACCTCCTGGCGGAACTCGTACTGCACGTTCTAACCCACCAAAACCTTCAAAGGCTCCAGCAACGGTTGCAGACTTAGAGACAACTACCTCTGTAGGTGATGGTGTTCTGGTTCAGTGTGTGAAAGATGGTAGCAAGCTCCGTGCACGAGTAGTTTCGGATGGCTATAACCCAAACCATAACATGCGCTTTCCCAGAAGTATTCGTGAAGAAGGCACCCTCTATGTTGTAGAAGAGGTGATCGAAGGCCCAGGAGGAACTTCCTACATTGCTTGTGGAAAGATCAAGAAACTTCTCCATTAACATCCTCCCCGTTTTGAAAAACGGGGACTGCTTAAATCAACGCTGAAACAACACGCCTAATATCGAAAAGAACTCTCAGTTGAAAAGTTTCGCATTTCAATAGCACGGGTCAAACTTCAGTCAACTATCTTCTGTTAAATCTTGGGCTGTCGTAAACCAAGCATAGTCAAACCTGCTTTGTGAGACTTTCTGACTACTTTCCTAGCATCCAAAACTAACCTCCTGCTTTAGGGAGTGTCAACCTATAGATTTTTTCTGAACGGTTCCAGAAACTTTTGAACTTTGGCTACTCATAGACTTCTGCCTTATCTGCTCTCTCATGTTCTGTTGCCAGTTGCTTATCTGCGCTTCTGGTTCATAGCTGCTCAGTATTTCTCTTAAAGTTTCTCCATCAACTTGTCTAGACCTGTAGTAAAGTAGTGCTAAACAGATCACTAACAAAGGATTGAGAACTATCTCTATTGCCCTGACTACAACTGAAGTAAACAAGATTATTAGAACAGCCCTAAATAGAGAGGGTGTCATATTTGCTTCTCGAAAAGCGATACTGAAGATTAAGGGGTATATAATAAAAAGCAGTTGTTGAGGCAAGAATATTTGTAGTGTTAGTTTTGATACTCTTTTTGTTAACTTATAAGATCTTTTTAATGCTGCAATTCCTTTCAGCTTTTCCAAAAAGATCACTGGTGCGTAAACATAAGAATTTTTAAGAAAGAGTGTTGACAGAAAAGCAATAGTCAATACAGTAATTGTGAATGTGTAAAACGATAGGCTGGTTGGTAGGCGATTGTTACTTATCAATCGAACCAGCGTCCAGAAAAGTGTCTGCGTAGCAAATATAAAGATTATGGTTACGAAAGACAGTATAAAAGCTGTGGGAAGAAAGTTACGTAGCTCTTTTCTCAAAGCTCTGAAAGCCGAATGTACATTTACAGGTTTTAGGGGTGTAAGTAAGAGCTGTGCAACTAACGGTACTGTGACACCAGAATTCACAGCTTGAGCAGCCATAAGCCCAAAAATCCCAAAGATTGAACCTAATGCAATGAGAAAGATAGTGATCTTGGGATTAGGTAGTAGTTTCATTGAGATTACTTGAAGTAGTGAAAGAAATGTCCCCATTAATGCAGGAATAAATGCTATAAAAGCAATCTTTATAAATGTAGAAAAATGTTCACTGTAAAGAGTAAACGCTTGACGAAAGATTGTACCAGCACCCTCAGACCTTGCTCTCAAAGCATTTGCAAATGCTGCTGCAGAAGATGGCCTCTTTGAAGGCTCTTTTTCAAGAGCTGACATCACCAGTGCTACTACATCTTTTGATATATCGGATCGTTCATCTCCTAAATTGGGTGCTGGTGTGCTAATGTGCTGTGCTATTAGTGACATTGCGCTACCATTAAAAGGGAGCTTATCAGCTAATAGTTGATAGGCTATTACTCCAAGACTATATATATCCGACCTGATGTCCAAACTTTTGCCTTCGCATTGTTCCGGTGACATATATAGAGGTGTTCCAAGAATTGTACCTACTCGTGTAAGACCTCCTTCCAGTACTTCTGTATTAACACTTTCCTGTTTAGCTGTATTTGCTGCTTGCTGCACTTTAGTTTCATTTTCAGCGAATAGATCAGAGTGGCTAGAATTTTTTGGTAGTTGGACGGCTGTAGCGACTTCGTCAGAATCGTTTAGAGGAAGGTCTACTGTAGAGGTATTTACAGGTTGCTGTTCTGGTAGACTGGGTTTACTTTTATCACCAAGTTTAGCTAGGCCAAAGTCTAGTACTTTAACCGTGTAGCCACCACGTTCATTGGGTTCTAGCCATATATTTTCAGGTTTCAGGTCACGGTGTATTATTCCCTGCTTGTGTGCCCTGTCAACAGCCAAGCAGACCTGTTCGAATATATCTACTACCCAACTTAGAGGAAGTTCTGTTTCTTCTTTTAGGACATCACTCAAGGGGCAGCCATCAAGAAATTCCATTACAAGATATGCAAGGCGTTGGTTTTCAAAGTTTGTAAAGCCAAAGTCTGTAACATCTACAACGTTTGGATGGCGCAGCTTACCTGCAGCTTCTGCTTCACGCCTAAACCTTTCAACAAACTCTGTATTAGACATCAGTTGTGGAGAGATCACTTTTACAGCCACTGGTCGGCTTGTGCCCAAGTGTGTTGCCTTGTAGACTGCACCCATTCCACCTTGCCCAAGTTTTTGCTCAAAACGGTACTTCTCATCTACTGTTTGACCGATAAGTCTTTCTAAGATGTTCATCAAATTTTCTAGCCCTTGTCCGGAAAAAGTCTTCCTTTTAAGATACAAACAGAAATATAATCTTGCTTCTATGAAAATAACGAAGCAGAAAGTAGATCCTGCATTTATACGTGCACTAAAGTTTGACTACCTTGGCGAAGTTTCAACAGAAGTCAACTTTAGGCTGCAATCTCTTGTTACCTACAATAAAGAGGTTGCTGCTAAGGCTAAAGAGTTTGCAGACCTTGAAGCAGCCACTCGTCAACTGATAGGCAACGAGCTAGAGCGTCACGGTGTAAAGATGGGAAAGTGTTTGTGGCTGCGTGTAATCTCCTATATTCTGCTTCTACCTATAAAACTTATACTTCCAACGCGCCTTTGGGTACATCTTATCTACCGCTCTACATTGCATGCATTAAAACTCTACCAATCACAAAGAGCAAAGTGGGAAACGATAAACCCTGAATTTTTTGAGCGTCTGATCGACCACGAAATAAAACAGCGTGACTGGGCAGAGGCATACCTAAAAAAGTAGAAGTCAAGAAGATTTCTTGACATCGATTATTGGATGGCCAAGACTTTTGTCTATCTTTATTTCGTGTGTTAGAGATGAGAGTTTATCAACGGCCTCTTTTATAAAATGTCCTTTTTTATTGATTGCTCTCAGATAGTTTTTTGCTTTCTCGCTTGTTTCAGGCATCATCTCTAGAAGTTCTGAATAGGTTAGTATTGGAACGAGAGCATTATATATCTCGTGTTTGATGGTATCCGTAACGAGAGCGACTGTTTGCAAGCGTTCGGCCTGCAGTTCTGCTTGTTGCCACCTTTTCCTTTCTGAAAGACTGCGTGCTATTACTACAGAGCATTTTATATCTATCAGTTTTAGTACACGACCATTCAGTTCGTAAGGAATAACATTTCCGTCTTTTGTAATGACATCTACTTCTATACTCTCGCAAGGTCTGCTAACTAAGCTTTCTCTCACCCACCTTGTGATCTTGTGGTGCAAAGGTTCTTGTACAATGCCAACTTCTTGCCATCTCTTGCCTATGATCTCTTCGTTGGAGTATTTTGTAGCTTCACGAAATGCTCTGTTTACCATCAAAAATCTGAAGTCTACTATATCGGTGATGTACATTGGATCGGCTGCTTCTTCAAAGAGAGCAGCAGGCAACAAGTTGGATGCTTGCTGAAAACTTTTAAGCCGCTCTTCAAAAGATGTCATCTTCTGCTCTCCAAAGTTTTAATCTCTTTGTTGGTTTAGAAACTTAATAATACTGTAACTTTTCTTAAACTTAGACAATTTTCTTTAGCACTGAATAGATAACCATACGGCGTCTAAGTGCAAACTACCAAACAATTGCTTATAGTTGATAGGAGAACAGTTATAGTATTCTACTATCGCTAATCGAAAAACTATTAGGAGTATTATGAGGTTTAAGGTCAATACAAAAGGTCACTATGATTTTATTGATATTACTGCAGAAGTTGCTTCTATTGTTACTAAGTCTCACGTAAAGAGCGGCATTGTCCTGCTTTTCATTCCTGGTTCAACGGCAGCACTCACAACCATAGAGTATGAGAGTGGTGTTATAGAGGATCTAAAAGACCTATTTGAGAAACTAGCTCCTGAGAAGGCCAACTATAAACACCATCTGCGTTGGGGTGACAGAAACGGTGCAGCACACATCAAATCTGCTCTCGTTGGTCCAGATCTAGTGCTACCTATTGAAGATGGTAGTTTAATGACTGGCACGTGGCAGCAGGTAGTTCTTATAGATTTTGATGAACGCCCACGTAGTCGGGAAGTTATAGTGAAGATAGTAGAAAGTGTTGTCTAATTAAGACGTGGTCATAATCTGGGCAGTTGAAAGACGAACCTTCTCAACTGAGAGTTCCTTTCGATATCAGGCGTGTTGTTTCAGCGTCAACCTAAGGAATCCCCGTTTTTCAAAACGGGGAGGATGTCAATCCAGATTTATGTTAAGCAGTTTAAGACGACGGTAGAAGGTAGCTCGGCTCATTCCTAGCAGACGTGCAGCTACAGACCGGTTGCCGCGTGCACTAGCCAAAGCTGTCATTACTTGTTCTCTGTCTTCTTCTTCTGGACTGAGGTTAGAGCTTTCTAGAAATACTTGGCGTAGAGACTTCTCCGTGATAGGTTGAGGTGGTTGTAGGCGTGGAAAATCGAGAAGCTCTGGTGGAAGGTCTTCAGGCAGAATTACAGAACCTTTTGAGCAGACAACAGCAAATTATATTGCGCTCTTTAGTTCCCGCACATTTCCGGGCCAATGGTAGTTGATCAAAAGGTGCATAGCTTGATTACTAATCTCTCTTACAGGTTTTCCTGTAGCAGCGCGATACTGTTCGAGAAATGCGGCAACAAGCAGTGATATATCTTCACGACGCTCGCGCAGTGCAGGCAGGTGTATTCTAATGACTCTTATGCGATAGAGCAGGTCTTGACGGAAGTTTCCCTTTTCCACCTCCTGGACGAGGTTGCGGTGTGTGGCTGCAAGAATACGCACATCTATCTTTCTCGGTTTTGATTCACCTACTCGGATGATCTCTCTTTCTTGAAGCACCCTAAGCAGGCTTGTCTGAACATTCATTGGAATATCGCCAATCTCGTCGAGAAAGAGAGTTCCTGCATTGGCTGCTTCAAACAACCCTCTATGGTCTTCAACGGCTCCCGTGAAAGCACCACGCTTGTGGCCAAAAAGCTGACTTGTCAGTAACGAGTCTGTTAAGCCAGCACAGTTGAGAGCTATGAATGGCTTATCTTTTCTGTTACTAGCAAAGTGTATGGCACGTGCTACAAGCTCTTTTCCTGTTCCAGTCTCGCCTTCGATCAGAACGGTTGAATCTAGCCTTGATATATCTTGTATCTGCTGATATATCTGCATCATGGGTCTACTTTTACCTAGCAATTCATGGAAATGAGATTTTTCGTCTAGTAGTTTGCGTAGGTTATGAACTTCAGATACATCATAGACACAGAAAACTTTTCTATTCTGCTGTTGAGGATCGTCGTGGACTTCGACTTCAAGGCAGCGAATGAGGCCATCTTTCAGCGTTATTTGTACTTGCACTTTGCCTCTTTCTTCAGGAGGTTTTTTCAAGAGACTGTTTATCTGTAATATCTCTTTCGCTTGCAGTGGAAAGACCGATTGCCAATGCTTGCCAAGAGTTTCTCCAACATCTATATGAAAAAGCTGTTGTGCTATGCGGCTGATAAATGTAAGGTGGCCTGTATCGTCTGTAATAGCTGTACCTATTGCCAGGCGGTTAAGTATTGACATTAGATCATTTCGGCTCTTTTCAAGTTCTGTCATCATCTCAACTAAATTTATCTCTGCCCGTCTTCTTTCAGCCAGTAGCCGTACCTGCTTTTCTGCTATGGTTAGACGAACTTTGAAAAGTCGTATATCTATTGGTTTAGAGACAAAATCATCTGCGCCTGCGTCTAGAATCTCTTTGAGGTCTTCGGCTTCGTTTTTGGAAGTAGCCATCAAGATGAAGGTACTGTTGCCTTGAGGAAGGGTGCGAATATTTCGACACAACTGTACTCCGCTCATTCCAGGAAGTAGCCAATCGAGAATCACCATAGGATAGTTCTCTGTTGTGCAATGCTCCCAAGCCGTTTCAGCATCAACACAGACGGTAACTTGGTGTCCAGATGAACGTAGAAGAGTCTCTAAAATCCTGTATGTAATTGGATCGTCTTCGACAACGAGTACTTTCATAAATCTTGGAGTTTGTAGCTGTTTAACTTTCTACAGTCTGCATAGCTTCAGAGGTCTCTAGTTTAACTTCGAGTATGCGGAAACGTTCAGCTTTTGTGACAGTAAAAAGTAGACTACCAAACTTAACTTGAGCACCAGCTTTGAGCACTTCTCCACTTTGAGCCATCAAAAATCCTGCTAGCGTGGTATAACTGTCCTCTTCGGGTAGGTCTAACTTCAGCTCTTTGTTGAGCAGTTTTATAGTAGCTCCACCATCGATTGTGTAGACTCCAGGATGGGTTTTTATAAGTAGAGCTTTTTCGTCTTCGTCATTTTCGTCTTGTATCTGTCCAACAATCTGTTCAAGAACATTCTCCAGTGTGACTATCCCAAGAGTAGCTCCGTGTTCATCAACCACTATGCCTATGTGAACTCTGGCTCGGCGCATCTGCCGCAGTGCCTCTCCAAGATGAGCTTTCTCTGGTAGGTATATAACTTTGGTTATAAGTTTCTGTATAGAGAATTTTTCTGGACTACGCAGATACGAAACAATGTCTTTAAGAAAGAGCGTTCCAATGATATTGTCGAGGCTGTCCCTGTAAACGGGAATGCGAGAGAACCCTGTTTCTGAAAAGAGTGCATCTACCTCTTCAAAAGTCGCCTTTTCTGATACAGCAGAAACTTTGGTGCGAGGAACCATTACTTCTCTAACTTCAGTGTCAGAAAATTCAATGATATTGTGTAGCATCTGCAACTCTTCGCTCTGAAGATGGCCGCTCTGGTGGCTCATCTCGACGAGTTGGCGTAGTTCGTCTTTTGTGTAGCTACTAACGTGTTCTGCAGTTGCTTTGACTTTGAATATACGTAGAACCAAATTCCCAGAGTAGTTGAGTAGTTGGATAGGGATCTTGAAAAACTTGTAGAAAAGCTCCATTGGTTTTGCTACGACCAATGCCATCTTCTCTGTTCTTTCAAGTGCAAGCGTTTTTGGAGCAAGTTCACCAAGCACGATATGAAGAAAAGTGATAAAACTGAATGCTAGGAAGATGGCTACTGAGTGTGCTATCCCTACAGCATATCCTGTGGGAATAACTTTCTCAAAGAACGGAGTAAGTACATCAGCAAAGGTACTTTCACCAAGCCAACCAAGCCCCAAGCTGGCTAGTGTGATCCCAAACTGACAGGCTGAAAGGTAGGCATCAAGAGTAGAAGCAACTCTGAGCAAGGTCAAAGCCCGCGAATCCCCTTCTTCAATTAGTGCCAAGATGCGTGAGCGCCTCATTCCAACAAGAGAAAACTCAGCGGCAACAAAAAAGCCGTTGGCAAAGACAAGTAGAAAGACAGCAGTCAGTTTGATTGAAAAGGATAATAGAGTTTCACCTTCACTCATAGTCAGTTGATTTTAATGGGTTATTTCTATCTTGCAAACAAGATTGCCAAATAGCAAATATTAATATCTGCTGATTTTTGTGCGTTAAAAACGGCTTAAAATCTATTATGATACAGAAACCAGAAAAAATGTATTCTTAAGGAGAAAAAGGTATGGAGAAGAGCGACAGTGGGATCAAGGACATGTTCAAGCAAGGCTACGAGATTTGGGAGAAATCTGTTTCTGAACAGCTTGAAAAGATTGCACGCAGCCAGACTTTTGTAGCAGCGATAGCTCAAAACTTAGAACAGACTCTCAACCTTTCAGGACGGATCAAAGATGTAACACAGACTACGCTAAGTATGATGAATCTCCCTACAAAACGTGACATTGACAACCTGACCAAGCAGGTAAAAGCACTACGCGCAAGTGTTGAAGAGATGAACGAAAAACTCGACAAAATGTCTGCTGTTGCCAAAAAAACCTCTACCCAAACAGAAGCAAAAGCGACTACAAAAAGTTCAAAAGGTAGAAAGAAAAAAGCTCAAGACAACGATGAAGAGTAGGTTCTAAACCTGCACTATACCTTGCTTTATTGCATATTTTACGAGATCCACTATGTGGTGGATCTCTAACTTGTGCATCAAGTTGGTTCTATGCTTTTCAACTGTCTTGACACTTAAGTAAAGCTCATCGGCAATGGCTTTGTTCGACTTTCCTGCAACTAGTAGCGTTAGTATCTGTATTTCACGGGTCGATAGGGTATTATCTTCATCTGTTTCAGCCGATTCGGGCAGTTCTGGTTGCTGGCGTACTTTCAGAAACTGATTGATCACCTTTCTTGAAACGGCTGGCGAAAGATAGGTCTCTCCACGATTGGCTGCTTCTATTGCAAGACAAAGCTCTTGTGCAGAAGCGTCTTTGAGAAGATAGCCGGACGCTCCATACTCTATGCTCTGTTTGAGGTGCTCTTCACTGTCGTGCATTGTGAGCAGCACTACAGCAACATTTGAATAAGACTTTTTGATCTCGATGGTTGCTTCAAGCCCATTCATCTTGCGCATCGATATATCCATCAGAACTACATTAGGGTGGAGTTGTGCTACCATCCTAATAGCTTCTTGACCGTCACCAGCTTCTCCAACTATTGTAATACCTTCCATTGATTCAAGAAGTTTTCTAATACCTTTGCGAAAAAGTGTATGGTCATCAACAATTAAAACTTTTATAGGCTCGCTCATTAGAAAATATCGACTTTCAGGTTTTTCTCTGTTTTGAGGGATTTTTCTATTCCCAACAATTAGGTTATCATAGGTAGAGTCTATAATACAGATCAAGTTTTTTTGGATTCTCAAATAAAGTCATGGTAGGAAATAAAGTTAGAATACTACTTATTGAAGATGAGCCTGGTCATATACTTTTGTGTCAGCATGCTTTAACAGCAGAGCGATACGATTTTGATGTTAAGGTAGCAACAACTGGTAAAAAAGCACTGGAAATACTTCAAGATAAAACAAGCTCAAAACCAAACTTTGATATAGTAGTGCTAGACAATAAATTACCAGACTATTACGGTTTTGAATTACTAGGTCTTATCAGAACTGTTGCCCCTGATAAGCCTGTAATATTTGTTACCGGTTATAAAGACGATGAACTTGCTGTAGAAGCACTGAGGCGTGGCGCAATAGACTATCTACCAAAAACACAAGATTATCATAAGCACCTGCCAAGAATTATTCAGTTGAATATAGAAAGAAATACTCTTTATGCTTCGATAAAGAAGCTGCACGAGTTGGAGACCCGCTACAGACTCCTGATAGAAACAGCACAAGATGCAATTTTTATGTTAGATCAGGAAGGTCGTATACAACTAGCCAACCGCATTGCAGAGCGTACTTTCGGTTACTTGAGCGAAGAACTACTTGGTAAGACCTTCATATTACTACTTCCTGACAGAGTAGTAGCTCCTTATCTGGAGAGAGCTATCGAAGACGGGAAGCTCTGGTTGCTAGAACTTTCAGGACGAACTATAGAGCTGACGGGCTTGCACCGTGATGGACAGGAGTTTCCAATAGAACTTTCTCTATCATCTTGCGAAATCAATGGTCAGGTAGCTTTTACGGCAATAGTACGTGATATCAGAGAGCGCAAACGTTTCAGTGAGGCACTACGCACACTCAACAGTAAACTTGTTCGTGCTCAAGAAGAGGAGCGAAAAAAAATATCACGCGAACTTCACGACGAAGTTGGACAGGCACTTGCAACAATCAACATTGGGCTACAACTTATAAGGGACAAGGTTCCAGAAAACAATAAACGCATAGTAGATGAGCTAGAGACAGCAATTGATGACATAAAAAATGTGATACGTTCTCTTCGAGAACTTTCTGCACTACTGCATCCACACATACTTGATGACCTTGGCCTAACTTCGGCTATAAGATGGCTTGTGGGCGAGATATCGAGCCGGTCTTCTATATCTATAGACCTAAATATTCCAAACTCACCTACAAGGTATGCTCCAGATATTGAACTTACGCTATTTAGAATCTGTCAGGAAGCTTTAACTAATGTTATCAAGCACGCCCGTGCAGACAAAGTCCAGATAGTGCTGGAAAAAAATCGAATGGGTCTGAAGCTAGAAGTTGAAGATAACGGGAGAGGATTCAAGATAGAAGAGAAGACAAAACTTCACAGAGGTAGCGGGCTTGGGATTGTTGGTATGAAGGAGCGGGTTGTCTCCGTTGGTGGACAGTTTTCTATCACTTCTTTGCCAAAGAAAGGCACAAAGATTTCAGTCACTATTCCAGTAGTTCACGGCAGTGGCACACATAGAAGATTGAAGATACAGTCTGTTGACAAGTAGAGATAGATACTAGGATATACATATTTCTTACAGAAAGTTTTTTATAATGTCAAAAAAACACAGTCCTGCAGATACTTTTCAGCAAGCACAGAAGATCAAAGATGCTTGGAGCAGTATTGATCCGGAAGCTGTTTATGGAACGATAACTTTGGCAGATTTTGAAAAGGCAATCGCAGAGTTAGGAGTTTCTGAAGCTGAGATCAATAGACTTCTTGACCAGTTGTCTGGTGCAAGAGCCAGACACGAGGAACAGAGATACAGAGTTTGGGATCTGGTCAAAAGAACCAGAAGTGGTGTCAAAGCAAACTACGGTGATGATAGCAACGAATACAAACGCTTTGGTGGTACAAAACTGAGCGAACGTAACTATAAGAAATGAGAGCAGAAAAAGACCTTTTCCTGAGCCAACTCATCGAAGTTGATAGCTCGGTCAGTTTCTATTTGACTGCTTGTCCGCAACTTTTTCATCAAAAAGGTGTTTTGTTCTAACAGCAGTAGTTCGTATAATAGACCTTTTTCCAATCTGGAAGGGTGTAAAAAGATGCGTAAAAGAATTCTTTCTGGTATTCAGCCGACGAACAAGATACATCTGGGTAACTACTTTGGAGCCATTCGTCAACACATTGCAATGCAGCAAGAGGGCGAGCCGTTCTACTTCATTGCCAACTATCATGCACTGACCAGTGTTCAGGAAGCTGCAAGACTCAGAGACTTGACACTAGATATTGCAATCGACTATCTCTCGCTTGGGCTAGATCCAGAAAAGTCAGTGCTTTTCAAGCAGTCGGATGTACCTGAAGTGACAGAACTTACTTGGTTACTTGCAACTGTAACAGGAATGGGTCTGCTAGAGCGTGCACATTCCTACAAGGACAAAATCGCAAAAGGGATTGCTCCTGGAGTAGGGCTTTTCATCTATCCTGTCTTGATGGCTGCTGACATTCTTATATATCAATCAGATATTGTTCCTGTAGGAGTAGATCAAGTTCAGCACATAGAGATGGCTCAAGACATGGCAGGATATTTCAACAACATCTATGGTGAAGTCTTCAAAAGACCTGAAGCAAAACTGAGTTCTACTCCTAAAGTTCCTGGAACCGATGGTCAGAAGATGAGTAAGTCTTATAAAAACACCATAGAAGTTTTTGCTGAAGGTAACATTCTCAAAAAAGCTGTAATGGGTATAGTTACAGATTCACTCCCTGTTGAAGCTCCTAAAGACCCTGAAACCAATACTGTCTATCAACTCTACTCTCTTTTTGTTTCTGAAAACGAACGCAGAGAAATGGCTGAGCGTTTTGTTGCTGGTGGTTACGGCTATGGTGACGCAAAGAAGAAGCTTTTGCAAAAAGTAGACGAATACTTTGCTTCGGCAAGGGAGAAACGCAAAGAATTAGAAAAAAATAGAGATTATGTTGAAGAGGTGCTGCGCAAAGGTGGCGAGCGTGCAAGAAACGAAGCTCGACAGACACTCAGCAAAGCACGCAAATACTGTGGTATAGACTGAGTAGATTTATGATTTAGTAGCAGGCTGGCAGGTTCAAAAAGACTACTGAGAAATGAGGTCTACAGAAGGTGGATAAACTGAGTAATAGAGCCGAAACCGTTCTCATACCATTGGGTGGACTACTGCTTGAAGCAGATCTGAACATTCCAGAAAATGCTAAATCAATAGTCATTTTTGTCCATGGCAGTGGCAGCAACCGACGTAGTCCACGAAATCAATATGTTGCAGAGGCGATTAGTAGGGCTGGCATAGGTACACTGCTTTTTGACTTACATAGCACGTACCAGTTTGACATCGACCTTTTGACGGGTCAGTTGGTAGATGTAACCGAGTGGGTGGCAGAGCAGAATCGAGAGATTAAGGTGGGCTATTTTGGAGCTAGCACGGGAGGAGCTGTTGCACTTGTTGCTGCTGCTCGACAAGGTGGATTGGTAACTACTGTTGTATCACGCGGTGGTAGACCAGACTTGGCTGGAAATCTCCTATGTAAAGTAGAGTCTCCAACATTGCTGATAGTTGGTGCAAAAGATGAGCAAGTAACTGTTTTGAACAAGAGAGCTTATGAGCTACTTAACTGCACTAAAGAGTTGGTAATTGTGTCAGGAGCCTCTCACTTGTTTGAAGAAGCAGGTAAGCTAGAAGAAGTTGCAAATATTGCTGTAGAGTGGTTCAAAAAATATTTGTAGTTGAGTCTTTAACAAGACTTGCTGGCTTTCTTCTCTTGGGATAACAGAGAAAGCAGAAGAGATACTCAATTTACAAATATTATTTTGCTGAAGATAATAGTAGACTTGCTAGAAATAGCAGATCTGCCAAATCGATTTTTTCCTTAGTTAGAATATGCCTTGGACGCTTGAAAGATTACTATTACAACTAGATCGCGAACATATACCTCTTGGTTTGGAAGAAGAGTTAAGTAGAAGAAAAGAGGAGTCTTACAAATATCTGTTTAATGAAATATTAACCAATGGTCTATCCCAGCAACAATTAGCACATACCATATCACTGCTCTATCAGTTACACATTTTTATAGAACCAGAACTTTACTACGAGATGCTCTTTGCCTTTATAGTCCACCACGTTACACATAAGGATGAGAGGATCAGAAATAGTGCTGCTTTCTGTGCTGCTCACCTTGTAGTACTAGCCAGCCTCAACAGTTCTTACAATAGATACCTTTCCAAAGACGATTTTATAAACTCTTTGAGGAAAGCCTTACAGCTTGGCCTCAAAGCTGAGTGTCGAGAATATATCAGCAACAACATTTGGGAACTGAGACTAGAGAGTAGATAGACTCAGGCTTTCTCCTAATTCCGGATTTTTCTTGCAAAAAATTTATGGAGTTTTTAGAAGCTACGGTATTTAGTAGTCAAAAGTAACATTTATATAAAAATAATAAGCCCTAGTTTATTGGAGGAAAACATGTCTATAAATAGTGTAAATCGTTCTGGAAATAGTAATATAAATACTGATAATAATATTGCAAAAAATAATACTGACGTTGCGAAGAATACAAATGTAGCAGGTATATCAATAAAGAAAGCAGAAGCTGCAGGAACAAGCCCTCTTAACAGCCGTCGTGCACAAGAGACCCTTCAGAAAGCAAATAGTGCTTTCACCCCAACAACAACTTCTTCTTCTATCAAGGCAACCAAGGCTGCTACTCCTTCCAGTAGGCCAGTAGCTGTTCAGCCTTCTGCACCAAATAAGACAAATGCAGCACCAGCACCTGTAGTCAGCAATCCAACCAGAGCAACTGTTGCAGCCGGACCACTTAGAACAACACTTGGTACAAACCCACAGGTGAGAGGGCTGTTACAGAATGTCTTCAACGTTCCCACAAATGCTATAAATTCAGCAGCAACAAGGTCAAAACTGAATCAAGCTGGTCAGACACAGAATTCAACAGTAAACTTTGCACAGGGCGGCTCTGTAACACTATTTAACAACAATGGCAGTTTTCCCCCATCAAGCACAGCAACCTTGCCACGCAATGTATTTGACCAACAAGGAATACTCTCTTTTTATAAGAGTGCAGGACCGCTTTCACCAACACAACTCAAAGCAGTACAGTCTGCTTTTGCCGGCCCAAACAATGCTTCTTCCCGCCTTAACTATGCTGTAAACATTGCCAACCTTGGCAAAAATCTTACAAGTATAAAGAATGGTGGAAACCTTGATGATGCTTCAAGACAGCAGATAGACCAGGCCATAGGCAGCTTGCGCACAGCCTACAACACACTTTCGAATGTGAATGCTCCAGCTCCAGACCCAAGAGCACTCTATTCCAAAGTTGCTAATGTCTATTCAAACTTGAGTACTAACGGTGCGCTTAGTGACGATCAGCAACGTCAAGTGAGTAATGGTTTGAATATACTGTCGATATCTGCTTCAAACTATGACACCAACCGCTTGCCGGTTCCTGGAGCCAAGCCTGCTGCCACGGCTGCACCAACTGCCGCACAACAAGCTGCAAATGCTGCTGCTGCCGCTCGTTTCCCACTACAAAACTTTGATGTAGTACGCAAACAGCCACTTTCAAATGCACAGGGAAATCCAGCACAGGTCTTTGGCTCTCAGGTTAACAACTTCCTACAATCAATAGGGGTAAACGGTGTCGATCCAAATACTATAAGCTATCAAGTAAACTCTGCTGACCAACTCCAGGCCATTCAAGTTCAACTGCAGGATGGAAGGCGTTTGACCTCTCTGTTTAGCATGGGGATGATCGACAAAAACTCAGCACAGTTTGTTAGACAGCCAACTCCTCAATATTTTTAGTTTCTCTTCTAGAGAATTACTTAGGCTACCAATAGGTAGCCTATTAGAAATGCTCCTTAATAAATGACTGTTTTATCTTATCGGGATTAGGTATCTCCTTCTTTTCGAAAATCGAAAAAAGGAGATATTTTTTTGTCCAAAAATTTTGACCCTTTTTTCTTCCACTTTGCGCTATTTATAGTGAGGGATGGTTAAGTTAAAAACTTAAACTCTAGTTTTCTGGGAATCAATATCCTCTTTTTTCGCTGAAGTGACTCTAAAATAGGTAGACAGAAGGGTTTAGGAAAAAAGCTCTTCTGTCTATAGTTTTAATAGCGAGGTCAATCATTCTTGTTAGGCTAAGCAGAGTAGAAGGAATCTTTGCAGAGACGTAAAGTCTGGTAACTATAAGCGCCAAAGATAAAAATCCTTACCAGACCTAATTACATCCCTCCTAATTAAAGTGTCTCTGTATCAAGAAAAATTACAGGAAAAATTTAATTCCAGTGCTTCAGCTTTGGCCAGATCTCTTTGAGAGGTTGCTTCATACCACGGCATATGAGAATAGTGAAATGCTCTTCTGACATCGCATAAGGGTGCTTCAACGTCTCTGCTTCTTGAACGTCTTCAAAATAGTTGAGGGCAGACTCTTTGCTGATTTGTAGAACAATCATAGGATCACCAGGCTTTTCGCCAGATCCCCAAAAGAAGTAGTTCTGGTGTGGAGATATAGCCTTGGGTAAACCATATTTTCGGCCAAAGAAGTCTATAGCCCCAGCTTCACCATAGTTGTTAGCAAAAATCAGAGCTTTCTCACGCTCTTCTGGTGGCAATTTATTGTAAACTCTCGCTACAGCTTCAACCATTTCTGGCCAGCCAAACATATCTCCAAAATGCTGAGGAAGTCTGCCTTTGTGTGCAACTTCGGTCTTGGGTAGCTCAAAACCTACTAGCTTCTGATAAGCAAGAAGCTTTTCAACTTCAAGAATGGGCAACACAAATGGCGCAAAAAGGCTACCAGAGATGAGAAGAACTACAACATAGGCTAGAGATATAATTTTTGCAGGTAACTTTTCGAAAAATATACCACCAGCAGCAAAAAGCATTGGATAAGCTGGAGCAAGATAGTAGTTCTTTCCTTTGAGCAGTATCATTAGTAAAAGTGTGGTCAGATAGGAAATACCAAGCAGACGATAACGACTACCTTCTTTGTCAAAAAGCAGATAGAAAAGTCCCGCTAACCAGACAGGTGCGCTTAGTGGAAAGACTATCAATAGTTGTTGCAGCAAAAAACTTATAGGAGAGAGTTCAACATTTTTACCCGACCGCTTCACATTTCCAAGAAGTTCCAGTGTTGCCCAGTCATGTTTGTACTGCCAAATAATGTTTGGAAGAAATAGTAACAGTGCTGCAATTGCTGCTAGCCAAAACCATTTGCTAGCAAAGGCTCTTCTTTCATTTGTAAGAACAACTCCTACAACTATAGCAAAGCCAAAAAAGAGCATAGAATGCTTGTTTTCAAGTCCCAGCCCTGCTATCACTCCAAAAAGTAGCCAGTATCGAGGATCTTGGCGGTTGATGCAGAGTACTACAGCATATGCACAGCCCATCCAGAATAGCGGCTCAAAGGCATTCATCGATAGGATGTTGTCTATTCCAAGATATATTGGTGCTATAACTACACACAAACAGGCCAGAAGTGTAGCAAGGCGGCTGCCTCCTAACTCTTTTACAAACAGTCCTGTTAAGAATACTTTACAAGCACCTGCTAATGCAGGTAACAACCTTATTGCAGAAAGAGAGTCTCCAAAGAGTGCACGACTAACATAGGATACCAAAGCTATCATTGGTGCGTGGTCGGCATATCCCCAGTCTAAATGCTCTCCACAAGCCAAAAAATAGAGTTCATCACGAAAATACCCGTAACCACGATTGAATATAAGGTGCACTACAAGTTTTGTTATTGACAGGTAGAGAGCAATAAAAAGCGGCGATGTCCAACGATCTTTGCGATATTCTAAACTGTTTGAAGCCATAAGTAGGTCTCACTAGAAGGTTCTTTTGCTATAAGAGATTACCAAGAACAACGACTTATTTCAAAAAACTCCTCTGTTGTGCTATTTTCAGCAGAAATTAGAAGGAGTAAAGATATGCCGATAGTAGAACAGATAAGCAAAGATATTACTCAGGCAATGAAAGCAAAAGAGCAAGCAAAGCTTGATGCTCTTAGGATGCTCAAAGCTGCACTGAAAAACAGAGAGATAGACGCTGGACACAAACTCGACGACGAAGAGGCTATAAAGGTTCTCAATACCATACTGAAGCAGAGGCGCGAAGCTGCCGAGCAGTACACCAAAGGTGGCAGACAGGAACTTGCAGATAAAGAGTTGGCAGAGGCTAAAATTATAGAGACCTATCTTCCTGCAGCCGCTTCAGAAGAAGAGATCGGAAAAGCTGTTGGTGAGGCCATTACCGAACTAAATGCAACCAACCCAAAAGAGATGGGGGTAGTGATGAAAGCTGTTATGGCAAAGCTTGCTGGTAAATCAGTAGATGGAAAAGTTGTTAGCACAATGGTTAAGCAGAAGCTTGGTGGCTAATCACATAGAACTCCAACAGACTCAGATTTGTTAGTGAGGTTCAGAAATAGCCATGAAGAGATGTCCAGTCTGTTCAAATCTTTATGACAGTAGCTCGTTATTTTGTACCCTCGATGCAGCACGACTTGAGGAATTTGATGACGAAGCTACTACAGAGGTAAAAAGACCTTTCTTACAGACCTTTGATACAGGCTCTTATCTAGGGAAGCTCTTCAATAATAAGTACAAGATCGATTCTCTGCTTGGTAGAGGTGGAATGGGAGCTGTCTATAAAGCTGTAGATACAATCTTGGACAGGGCCGTCGCCATTAAGCTGCTGCATTCAGAGCTTGCAGCAGAAGAGAACTTTAGCAGCAGGTTTTTGCGAGAAGCACGCGCTGCAGCACGCATAGAGCATCCACACGCTGTTACTGTTCATGACTTTGGTACGCTGCCTGATGGAGAAGCTTTCATTGTGATGGAGTTTATCCAAGGTCAGTCATTACGCCAGCTCATCAAAAAAGAGAGTCGTCTTCGCATAAAGCATGCCCTTGAACTCTTCAGACAAGTCTGTACAGCAGTGGCTGCTGCACACAAAGAAGGCGTTATTCACAGAGACCTCAAGCCAGAAAATATCATGCTTAAATCCACATCAGCCGGTGCTGAGGTTGTAAAAGTGGTCGATTTTGGTCTTGCAAAACTTAAAGAGAGTAGTGGAAAGAGTCTTACAAACTTGACAAACAAAGGAGAGATTATTGGTACTCCTTACTACATGTCTCCTGAACAATGCTCAGGAATCGAGATAGATGAGTGTACAGACATCTACTCTCTGGGAATAATTCTTTATGAAATGGTTGTAGGACAGCCTCCTTTTCAAGGTTCAACCGTAGCTGTTATTGGGATGCACCTCTATAAACCTGTTCAAAGTCTCTGCCAAGACGATCCAGCTTTCCCACAACTGCTCGACAAACTGCTACTGGCAATGCTAGCCAAAGAGAAGAAAGATAGAATTCAGACAGTTGAAACTATTTTGCAGCAGATAGAGCTTATAACTTGCCACTCCGATCAAATCTTCCTACTTCAAAATAGCTTTTTTGAAGCTTCTGCAAAGAGCGAAACAGCAAATGCTTCTACAGCAGATGAGCAAATGCTCAAAAAAAATACCCATAAACAACAGAGTGGCACTGAAGGGCAAGGTCTTGAGACACACAGCTACAATGCAGTAGATTTCCAGACTAAGCAGTCTGCCACTTCTCAAGATGCCACAGCCAACCCTTCTTCACTACTAACCCTGAAAGCTGTGAAAAGCGGCTATGAGGAGACAGCCAATATACCCGTTACTACAGTGGTAAAAGTTGAAGAGCAGAGTAGTAGAGAGCTTATTCTAGTAGGGGTTATTGGCTTTATTATGGGGGTCATCGCCGTCTTGGTCTTTGCCTAATCTTTAAATACAGAATATTTTATAGCCCTTTTAAGCGATTATTTACTGTTTAAATTTTGGCGCAGAGACCAAGCTGAGTTATAATCCTGCGAATTTTTTATATGGAGGATTTATGGCTAAGGTTAAGTGTCCAGTCACAAGAAGCGAATTTAGAGAACAGGCTCAGCCAGTCACAGTAGAGATCAACGGTACTGCTATGACAGCACAGGTCAAAGAGTTTTCAACAGGCTCTCTAGGATGGTACCTAAATGGAAAGACTACTGTAGAAGTTGGTGGTAAGCAGGTGAGCGTCCAAATCGGCATGAATTTGACTATTGTTGGAAGTAAAGAACTACCGAAAGACGACGAAGAGACAGAATCAGAGGCTGAAGATTCAGAAGCTGAAGATTCAGAATAACTTGTTTCGTTAAACTCGTTACTTGTAGTTTATGTGAAAAGAGGTGCAAAAAGTAAAAGCACTACTTTTCTCTAAGCTTTCAATCTATCGACTATTTCCCCCTCCGAAGTGCATAAGCAGGTTCTTAAAGTAGCATATTAGGAGGGGAAGCAATATGTGGCAGCACAAACCTCAGTGCTAGCCAAGCAGTGCTGGCTGCCAGTAGAGCACGCAGTAGGTTGATGACTTCTTCCTGTTTCATCTTTTTAGTCTACTAAAACTGCTCAAGCAAGAAAGGCTTCTCCAGCTTAAATATCTCGTCAAGAAGTAGCAGTGTCTCGTTGTTACTAGCTTCGATCTGGCCAAAGAAGGCTGCACGAGTTGCAGAGAGTGCTCCTGAATAGAGTTGTGAAAAGAGGCTTATATCGAGCTTTATCAGGTTCTTTCTGCTGTCTGGGTCGTTGCCAACTTGGCTCACTGTTGGCTTGCCGTTTAGCAGTTCTAAACAGAAGTTTCTATTGTTGCCTTCAAGTTGGGGGTCTATGATCTCAAAAATTACTTTTCCAGTAACACCATTATAGTTTGGCCTTGCATTCAATGCTCCGGCAACATCTAACACTCTCATCATATAACTTACAGAATAATAGCCTGTGCGTGACAGCATCCCATTATCGATTAGTGGATCGTTACAGTCCCTGGGATTTTTTAATAGAAAATGGAATCCTTCATCAGGATGTGCACAATAAATAACTTCTGTGATCTGGTCTGAAAGACTGCTAATAAATCCCATCAATCCTTGATAAGCACGATTGTTGTCATAGATAAGCTCAGAAATATTTATTGACTGCTTTACCATAGATTCAGCCTTGTCAAAATGATAGGTTACATAACCTTGAATAGTGCTTTCATCTTCAAAAATCATACAGATAAATTTGCGCTTCTCTAGGTTCTTCTGCCAAAGTTCCCAGCCACTATCAAGCTCCTCAGTCATAAAATTTTTACGCTCAACAAACCTCTGATAACACTGTTTAACCAATTCCAAATCTTCTTTGCTACCTACTTTAAAACGTCTCACCTTCAATCGTGACTCGAAGCAAGGGAGGTTTGCAGGATTAAACCTATA
>JAEUQL010000500.1 GCA_016789295.1 Blastocatellia bacterium
GTTCATCCGAAATACCAGACACCACACGTCACAACCATTCTGACAGGTATTGCAGTAGCAGGTACTGCAGCATTTTCTAGTATAGATGCAATGGTTGATTTGACGAATATAGGAACATTGTTTGCTTTTATACTTGTTTGTGTAGGGATAATTATTTTGCGAGTAAAAGATCCAAATAGAGAACGTCCTTTCAAAGTACCTTTTGGATATGTAATTCCTGTCCTTGGAGCACTTTCTTGTATGTCACTTATATACTTCTTACCTGCTACTTCTTTGAAAAGGTTTGGTATATGGTTAGTGATTGGCATTGTGATCTACATCTTTTACGGAAGAAGGCATTCAACACTAAATAGAAAATCATAGCCTTAAAGTCAGACGGAAAGTTAACTTTCTGTCTGACGTGATTCAGATATGAGGTATCTATGAAATTTAAGTAGACTACCTAAGCTTTAAATTGTTATTGAAAATCTTAGTGCTGAGTTTACAGTCACAGAAGCGATTCAGGCATGAAAAGGAGGCTGCTTTTAAGCAAGCTCTAGTATAGATATTTCATGGCCTAACTTTTGTAATGAATGGCAATGCCATGTCTTATCATCTCGCTGAGGATAGTCTTCTCTAAAATGGCCACCACGGCTTTCTGTTCGAAACAGAGCTGCTTGAACTATTAGCTTTGCCACAGTAATCATATTTTTTGTGGTCTGATTGATAGGCTGAGATGCGATATCATTAAGCTTTGTCAAAGCTTTTTCAAGCCCATCTTTTGACCGTTTGATTCCAGCATAGAGCCACATCAGATTGCTTATCTCGCTTCTTACTTGCTGATTAATCTGCCAATTCTCTGTCTGAAGCTCTCTACCTGCCTCTCTTATTTCTGGTAAGTTTAGGCTTTCATTCAGTGCAGTTATAGCGGCACGAGCACCAAAAACAAGACCTTCCAATAGTGAATTGCTGGCTAGTCTGTTTGCTCCATGGACGCCAGTTGAAGTTACTTCCCCTGCTGCATAGAGTCCAGGCAGGGAAGTCCTTCCTTCAGTATCTGTACGAACTCCACCCATAACATAATGTGCGGCTGGGCTGACAGGGATAAGATCTTTTGTTATGTCACAGTTATATTTGAGACAGGTAGCAAAGATTTTTGGAAAACGCTGGCGAATAAAGCTTGCTGACAAATGTGTCAAATCTAGGTAGACGTAAGGTGCATCAGTTTTAAGCATCTCTGCTACTATGGCTCGACTAACAATGTCACGGGGTGCAAGCTCTTCTCGTTGGTCATAATTGGCCATAAACTTTTGACCTTGACTATTTACCAGACGACCCCCTTCACCTCTGACGGCTTCTGAGATCAAGAATCTTGGTGCATTTGGAATGTTGAGAGCGGTTGGATGAAACTGCACAAACTCCATGTCACATACGGCTGCACCAGCAAGATAAGCCATACTTATACCATCACCAGTAGCAACATCTGGATTTGTAGTGTGTGCATATAATTGGCCTGCTCCACCAGTAGCAAGAATCGTTGCACGTGCGTAGATTCTGCTCGACTGTTTAGTTTCAGAGTCTATGTAGCAGACACCTACTGCTCTTTCGTCTTGGACAATAATGCTAAGTGTTGTTGCGTGAGAGAGCATCTCTATATTTTTTGCTTGTCTTGCACGAGCAAGCATTGAGCGAACTATTTCACGACCGGTTGAGTCTCCATGAGCGTGCAAAATGCGTCTTCGGGAGTGTGCTGCTTCTTTGGTAAAGACCAGTTCACCATTCTCTGTATCAAATTCGGTTCCCCATTCAATTAACTCTTTGATATATTGAGGCCCCTGTTCTACCAAAACACGCACAGCAGATTCATCACACAGACCTGCTCCAGCTTCTATAGTATCTTGAAAGTGGAGATTGATCTGATCGTCATCGCTGAGAGCTACAGCTACACCACCTTGAGCATACTCTGTGTTCGATTCGCCTAGTTTGTCTTTTGTTAGAACAACTACATTACCACTCTGGCTAAGACCAATGGCTGCTCTCAGTCCAGCTATTCCACTGCCGATTACTAGGAAGTCTGTCTCTCTCTTCATACTCGTACCTACTAATTTATTGCTTGATAGGCCCTACAATAACAGTTGTTAAGTTTTCTGGATCTATATACTTTTTGGCTACGCGAAAGACATCTTCTACAGTTACAGCACGAATAAATTCTGGATAGCGTTTAAGGTAGTCAAAATCAAGTTTAAAGATCTCTGCTTCGACCAAAAAGCCTGCTACTTGGGCATTTGTTTCGAAGCTAAAGACAAAGCTGCCAGTGAGATAGTCTACAGCATCTTGTAGTTCACTTTCTGTTACAGGTTCTTTAGTTATGCGGTCTATCTCTTTGACTATACCATCAATAGCTTTGTCCATATTTTCAGGAGATGTCCCAATGTAGGCTATAAATCTTCCTGGGTCGATGCCTGCAGAGCCAGAAATGTTGCTAAAAGTCGTGTAAGCAAGACCTTGTTCATCGCGAAGGATTCGAGGGATGCGCGAAGTGAAACCAGGTGAGCTTCCTAAGATAGTATCAAGAACTATGAGCGCATAGTAATCGGGATTATTTCGGGTAATTCCGAGGTGTCCAATGTAGATATTTACCTGCTCTTTCTCTTTGTAGACGACTTTTTTAATTGGTGAAGTTTGACGCTCGACTTCTGCTATTGTGGGAAGCTTGAAATTTTCTACAGGCTTCCAGTCTCTAAAGGCATCTTCTACTTTAGCTTTCACTTCTGCTTTGTCAATATCGCCAACAACGGCTATAAGTGTATTGTTAGGTATAAAGAAGCGGTTATAGAAGTCAGCTAAATCTTCTCGTGTTAGAGATTTAACTGTTTCTGGATATCCAATTTTGGGTTTGTGGCTTGGATGGCCTTTGTAGACAATTTCATTGAATATATCTGAAGCAATTGTGCGTGGGTCGTCTTCGCGACTTTTGAGTTGAGCAAGCCTACGGTCGCGTTGCTGTTCAAATCTGTCTTGTGGAAAAGTAGCTGAAGTCAAAAGATCCACAGCTAGGTCTAGTGCAAGGTCGAAGTCTGGTTTCAAAACAGTTACTGAGATACCACTTTGAGCGTAGCCTCCAAAACTCTGCAGATGGCCACCAACCTGTTCTATCTCTTCTGCAATCTGCTGCGAATCTCTCTTTTTTGTTCCTTCGTCCAGCACTTCACCTAAGAGAGAAGTAAGACCTGTCTTTTCATCTGGCTCGTATCGGGAACCAGTATTTACAACACCATATATAGAGACTGAAGGAATGGTATGACTTTCACCTAACACGAGTATGATGCCATTTGGCAGGATGAGCCTTTCTATGTCAAGGTTAGGGTTGTAAGCTGGGAGTTTTCTAGTTTCGCTCTG
>JAEUQL010000501.1:0-3049 GCA_016789295.1 Blastocatellia bacterium
CTATGTTATAGGGTTCAGTGTTGCACCTTTAGTAATCAGTTATCTATCTGATCTCTAGAAGCAAGTAGCAAAAAGATAGAAGTTTGTGGGGTAGTCAATTGATCAAGTGTTGCCCCGATCAGGCTCTATGAATTCTCTTGCAGTCTGCAGCAGGCCATTGTTTTGTAACCAGAGAACGATCTCTGTTGCTGTTTGAATTCGCATCTGTGCAGACCAGAAGCCGATGAGTTGACCAACGGTTGCCGCGTGAGGGACTTGTTGTAGCAACCGAGCAAGCTCAAATCCAGCAAGAAATCCTACAGGTCTTTCTAGCTTTGGATGTGTAACTACTGTGTGGAGTTCAACCCTATCATCAACTACACATGGAGTCTTTGTAAGAGAAGTAGCTGGTGATAGGAAAATAGGTAGGTTTAAGAAAGATTTAAACTCTTCTGGTGAAAAACTCTTCTCCTGACCTTCTTGCTTGGCCTGTTGCTGACGTGTTGATTCTATCTTTTCACGAGCCATACAAGCATCTTTCAGAGAAGCTACAAGAGCAGGACAATTTTCAATATCCTGGAAGATGATTTTTGAGCGATCAGACCAGAATTTAGATACATATTTAGAGCTAGGCCAAGCTGCATTGTAGTAGCCACAAGTCCAAACAGCGTGTGTTGCTACAGATTCAAGTAGGCGTGATAAATAAAACTCTTTTGCAAGTTCAGTTTTTGAGCTGTCCTGAAGTACTGTATTTGCGGCAATAACGGCTTGGAGTGTAAAACGCATTGCTTTCTCAACACCGCTAGAAGAGAGCGGGTCGAGTGCAAAAGCAGCCTCCCCTATCATAATCTTCTTTCCACTCCACGGTTCTAAATTGAGATAGGGTGTCGCCGAGCAGGTACGAACTGGTGAGATAAACTGGGCAGTAGCAGCATATTTGAAGAGCTTTGATTTGTCTAAAATTGCCCTTAAAAAATTTTCTAAATCTTTGTTACGCTGCTTCACTGTAGCAGAATCTAAAAAAGCCATGACGCGATAGGCTCCAGAAGGAAGTGCAGTTCCCCAGAGCCAACCATTATCTATTGCTTCAATAGAAGTCTCTTGCGCCATTGCAGAAATGTGTGTCCAGAGAGCCAAAGTTGTTGGAGCTGTTGGAAAGCGTTTTTGAGCCGACTCTCCAGCCCTGCCAGTAGCTTCAAAGATGAGTTTTGCATTAACTTCTACCTCACCACTAACTGTTCTGATCTGCATAGTCTGTTGTTTAACCACTTGTGCAGGCTGAAAAATAGATGCTCCTCTCATTTTGGCTAGGTTTAAGAGCTTTGAATCAAAGTCTGCTCTATCAACAATAAGCCCTTGCCTTTCTCCAACATCTGACTCTGGCTTCTCCCAAATAGTTCTAGTTGGTAGACCAGAGAGCATATTACAACTGTTTAGAATAGAGTTTGCGTCAAGGTAGTCGAGGATATTCCAGATACCAGCAGAAATAGATTCACCAATTTGTGGTCTTGGAAAAGGACGGCGTTCTATCAGAGCAACTTTATAGCCAAGAGAGAGGAGGCGCAAAGCCGCACAAGTACCAGCAGGCCCAGCACCTATTATAGCTACATCAAAATCTTGCGATCTGTTCAACTTACTTCACTCCGCAAGCTTTGCCTTTCTTTGTTAGAAGTTTCATTTTGAAACCAGTCTGGAACAAGCTCAGAAAGTCGTCCATAAGCTTGTATAGTGTAGTGGAGCCAACCGCGTATAAAATCGCAAGCCGTTCGGCCACGCGCAATGACTTCGTGATGACACCCACCACCACAAAGATAACGTGCCCAACAACTCTTGCAAGGTTCTTGATGATGAACGTGACGCGAAGCCAACCAGGAGTTCTGTTTCTTAAGGTCTATTCCTGTCTTCAAGCTTCCCATATCACCAACAGGGTCACCAACAAATCGGTGGCAAGCTGCAAGGTCTCCATCAGCAGAGACTCCAAGATAGCCAGCTCCAGCACCACACGGATATGGACGGTGAGTTCCTCGGTGTAGTTCTCGAAGTGCATTAACCATATTTAAGAATGGATAGCGTCTTCCTTGCAAAACTTGCTGCTCAAAGGCAAGGCCACAAGAGATCATAGCTGCCAACATCTCTGTCAAATCGGTCTGCGTCATCTCATTCTGACTGTTTGACGCATGCAGCAATGGAGAAAAGCCAACACTATGAAAGCCTGCTGCAATAAAGTAGTCTAGAGTTTGTGGCAAGTTCATATTTTGTGGAGTGACAGTTACGCGAGCAGAAACTTGCATCTTTTTCTGCAAAGTTAGCAGAAACTTAACCCGTGACATTATATGTTCGAAACTTCCTGCACCACTTTTGAAAGGCCGTAAACGGTTATGTACGTCTTCAACACCGTCTAGACTGATGGTTACAGCAAAACCGTAGTTTTCAAAGAACAGCCCATCTTCTTCTGTAAGCAGTGTGCCATTTGTAGTTATGGAGTAGCCTATCTCCACACCTGCTACTTCTGCCTGTTTAGCTGCATATTCCGTAGTTTGACGCAGTACTTTTCTGTTTGCCAAAGGTTCACCACCGAGAAAGGCTAGATTGACACGGCTTCCTTTTGGAACACCTTTCAGTAACATATCCACAGCTTCTATAGCAGTTTCTAAAGGCATATTCTTTGCTGCAGTGCCAAAATCTCCTTGCTGAGCATAACAATAACTACAGCCAAGATTACATTTCTGTGCTATAGCCAAAGAGAGCGCGTGAACCGATGGACTCTCTAATGGTTGGTCATCAATAGCTAGTGGAGCTTCTAGCCCAATATCAACGAGTATTTGAGAAAGGGCTTCGTCATCACCTGTTTCTACTACAGAATCGATCTTGGTGGCTAAGTCAGTTGGGATCTCGTAAAGCCGACTGCCATTAACCACCAGAAGTTGATCTATAGAGCCATTTCTTATCAGGTGAATTTTTGGTGTGCGTGGTCGAGCACCTTGTGCAACTCGCCCAGCTAAAGAAACAGCTATGTCTGACAAATGATTTTTAGCTTTCATCTGCATCTTTACCGCGAATGATGAAGTGC
>JAEUQL010000501.1:3059-3358 GCA_016789295.1 Blastocatellia bacterium
TCATAAGAGACTAGGCGGCTGTCGGTGCGATTGTCTGGAACATACGAGCCAGTCCGTTTTTTAGCAAGCCACATATCTCCGTGACTAAGTCCGTTTTTGCTAGGTTCTACATTCACATAGTCTGGACGGCTTGCAGCCCAGTAGTAGCAAGCACACTCTCTGTAATCATTTTGCCAAGGAGCACAAAGCCCTTGTGTCAACTCGCCTGGCTTAAGAAGTCCTGGTGAGAAAGATGCTGACTCGCCTTCAAAAAACTTTCTTACTTTAAGCTTTACTGAAATAGTAGCTACATTATCGGC
>JAEUQL010000502.1 GCA_016789295.1 Blastocatellia bacterium
GTAAATGGTGTAGCTGCACTCCACACGGAGATCCTCAAAGGTGGGCTTTTCCGTGATTTTTATGAGATGTGGCCAGAGAAGTTCAACAACAAGACAAATGGCATTACCCAAAGAAGATGGCTCAAGAAATGTAATACAGGTTTATCAAACTTGATAAGTGAAAAGATAGGAGAAGGTTGGGTTACAAACCTTTTTGAGCTAAAGAAACTTATACCATTTGCTACTGATGAAGAGTTTCATACAAAATGGCAGCAGGTCAAACGAACAAACAAAGAACGTTTGGCATCGATAATTCAAGAGCAATATCGTAAGCGAGGAGTAAAACTTCTTGTCAACCCAGACTCTATATTCGACTGCCAAGTAAAGCGCATACACGAATATAAACGTCAGCTTCTCAACGTGCTTCACGTTATAACTTTGTACAATCGCATCAAAGACAATCCGAACCAAGATTTTATTCCACGCACAGTTATTTTTGGTGGAAAAGCTGCTCCAGGATACTTTTTGGCTAAACTGATTATTCGTCTGATCAACTCTGTAGCACATGTTGTCAATAGCGATCCAGGTGTGAGGGATATTCTCAAGGTTGCTTTCTTGGCCGATTACAGAGTATCTCTTGCAGAAAAGATCTATCCAGCCGCAGACCTTTCTGAACAGATCTCTACAGCAGGCACAGAAGCATCTGGCACAAGCAACATGAAATTTGCACTCAATGGTGCATTGACCATTGGAACAATGGATGGAGCCAACATAGAAATATGCGAAGAAGTAGGGCGGGAGAATATCTTTATCTTTGGTTTGACTACTCCAGAAGTAAATGCACTGAGACCAAAATATAACTCTCTTGACTACTACAGCTCAAATGAAGAGTTAAAACGTGTAATAGATATGATCTCAAGTGGCTATTTTAGCCCAACACATCGTAACCTTTTCCAACCACTTATTGACTCACTGCTTCGTCAAGGGGATCAATACCTACTCTTTGCCGACTATGCCTCTTACATAGACTGTCAGCAGGCGGTCAGCGATAGTTACAAGGATCAAAAGGGGTGGACAACAAAATCGATTCTAAATGTTGCCAATGTTGGTAAGTTTTCAAGTGATAGAACTATTAAAGAGTATGCAGATGAGATATGGGGTGTTAAGCCTGTATTTGTTGACATGAGCACTTGTGCTCTGTAGTGAGGTATACCTATGACAGAAGTTAAGACTGTGGCTACAATGGCTATTGATGGGCAGAAACCTGGTACTTCGGGTCTTCGCAAGAAGACTCGTGTCTTTATGCAGCCAAACTATTTGGAGAATTTCATTCAGTCGATCTTCAATGCTGTTGCTGAACAGGGTGTTGATTTCAAAGAATCTTTGCTTGTTGTTGGTGGCGACGGACGTTACTATAACCGCACCGCAATCCAGACTATTGTCAAAATGGCTGTTGCAAACGGTTTTGCGAAAGTCATGGTTGGGCGTGGTGGAATAGTTTCAACTCCTGCAATGTCTGCTGTTATTCGTCGTCGAGGTGCTGTTGGAGGCATAGTTTTGTCTGCAAGCCACAATCCAGGCGGAATAGATGCAGACTTTGGTGTCAAATACAACATAACCAATGGAGGCCCTGCTCCAGAAGCAGTGACTGAGCAAATATTCAAACAGACACAGCAGATAAAAGAGTACCTGACAATAGATTATCCAAACATTGACCTTGACAAAGAAGCTAGTTTCAGAGTTGGAGATACTGAAGTAATAGTCTTTGACCCTGTTTTGGACTATGTGGCAGTGATGCAATCACTCTTTGACTTTGCAGCACTTAGAAGGCTTTTTGATAGTGGATTTCGGATGGTCTTTGATGCAATGCACGCAGTTACTGGACCATATGCAAAAGAGATATTCGAAAACAGACTGGGTGCAGCAGTTGGAACAGTTCTAAATGCTATTCCTCTGGAGGATTTTGGAGGAGGCCATCCAGACCCAAATCAGGTCTATGCTGCAGACCTTGTTGCAAGGATGTCTGGCTCAGACGCTCCAGATTTTGGAGCTGCAAGCGATGGAGATGGAGACAGAAATTTGATACTTGGCAGAGACTTTTTTGTAACTCCAGGAGATTCGCTAGCACTGATTGCGGCTTATGCCAAAGATGCTATTCCAGGCTACGCAGATGGTCTTGCTGGTATTGCACGCTCAATGCCTACAAGTTCTGCTGCAGACCTCGTGGCACACTCTTTGGGAGTTCCACTGTACGAAACACCAACGGGCTGGAAATTTTTTGGCAACCTGATGGATGCAGGTCTGTGCACTATTTGTGGTGAAGAAAGCTTTGGTACAGGTTCAAACCATATACGTGAGAAAGATGGTATTTGGGCTGTACTCTGTTGGCTTTCAATACTTGCAAAGACAGGAGAATCAGTATCGGGTATTGTGCACAAACACTGGGAAAAGTTTGGTAGAAACTATTTTCAGAGGCACGACTTTGAAGGGCTTGAAGTGGAGCTAGCAAACAAGATGGTCAATCTACTGCGTGAGAAGCTTCCTTCCCTTTCTGGTAGAAGCTTTGCTGAAAGTCGTGTAAAAGAAGCCGATGACTTCAACTATGCTGATCCTGTTGATGGAAGTGTAAGTTCAAAACAGGGTATAAGGATCATTCTTGAAGACGGTTCACGTGTAGTCATACGTCTTTCTGGCACTGGAACCGAAGGTGCTACCTTGAGACTCTATCTTGAAAGTTACAAACAGGATGGTGGTACAGCAGATATTGATAGTGTTTTGGGTTCACTTGCTAAAGAAACTCTAGCATTACTCGAACTTAAACAGCATTGTGGTGTTGAAGTTCCAACAGTTATTACCTAAATGCAAATGGGAAGAAAGGGACTCCCTTTCTTCCTTAAAACCTAAATATTTTGCTGCCTTTTAAAATCTTCCAAAAATTCTCCATTCTGATTAGAGCCTGAAAGAACAGTAAAAAAGTCTTTATCAAGAAGAAGTTTTCAGATTTTTTCTGTCCTATTTCTAAACCTTTTTACGCAAAGAGTAATTATGAGGCCATAACACAGTAAACTAATCTTTAATTACCAAAACTTACAGAGTTTATAGATCGGTTTTTCTGAAGTGGCTTCTGTCTACTGTTATAAATCTGTCAGGTTGTCTCAGTTAGCAGGAAGGAGAATCAATCGTATGCGTAAATGGACTCTTGAGGATCTACAGAGTCACTTACAAGCAGCAATCGATCTAGAGTTTTGGACTATACCTTTTTATATGTCTGCTATGTTTTCAATTAAAGACCCAAGTTCAAGGACATATCAATTAGTACGCTCTGTTGTTAATGAAGAGATGCTGCACTTACAACTTGCTTG
>JAEUQL010000503.1 GCA_016789295.1 Blastocatellia bacterium
CTGGAGAGAATGGGCCAGTACTTTTAGAAGATATACATCTAGTTGAAAAGCTGGCTGCTTTTGATCGTGAAAGGATTCCAGAGCGTGTAGTACATGCACGTGGAGCAGGAGCGCATGGTGTATTTGAGAGTTATGGTGACTATTCACAGTACACAAAGGCTACTTTTCTGAACCAGAAAGGCAAGCAGACACCAGTTTTTGTACGTTTTTCAACTGTTGTTCACAGTAGTGGTTCACCAGAGATTGCACGTGACCCTCGTGGTTTTGCAACGAAGTTCTATACTGAACAGGGCAACTATGACATAGTTGGAAATAACCTTCCAGTCTTCTTTATTCGTGATGCCATCAAATTTCCTGACATGGTACACTCACTAAAACCTTCACCAATTACAAACAAGCAAGACCCAAATCGGTTTTTTGATTTCTTCTCTCATATTCCAGAATCAGCACATATGTTGACACACGTCTTTTCTGATTATGGAACACCTGCAAACTACAGACAGATGAACGGTTTTGGTGTTCATGCTTTCAAGTGGATAAATGATAAAGGTGAAGTCTCTTACGTCAAGTTTAAGTGGAATTCCCTGCAAGGCATCAAAAACTTGACTGTAGAAGATACAAAAAAAGTTGTAGCTGAAGATTGGGGTAATGCAACTACTGATCTTTATGAAAATATATCCAAAGGGAACTATCCTGCTTGGGAGTTGACTGTACAGATAGTCAAAGCAGAAGATTTAGGTAAATTCAGCTTCAACCCTCTTGATGCTACAAAGATATGGCCAGAAGAAGAAGTTCCTTCGGTAAAGATAGGAAAGATGGTTCTTAATCGTGTACCAGATAATTTCTTTGAAGATTCGGAACAGTCGGCTTTTTCACCTGCTAATCTGATTCCAGGAATAGAACCATCAGAAGATAGGCTTCTTCAAGGTCGTCTCTTCTCTTATCTAGACACACAACGTTATCGTCTAGGTGCCAACTTCCAGCAGTTACCAATAAATAGGCCAAAAGTAGCAGTTAAAAGTTACAATCAGGATGGCTCACTCAGTTTAAGGTCACAAGGTGGTGACATCAACTATCAACCTAGCACTAAATCAGGTTCATATGCTGATGATCAGAAGTTTAAGGCTTCATCGTTGAAACTTTCTGGAGCTACACAGCAGCAGAAGATAAGCAAAACTTCTGACTTCAAACAAGCTGGTGATCTATATCTTTCGTTTACTGAACAAGAGCGTACAAATCTGATCAGCAATTTGGCTGGTGATCTGTCAAAGGTTAAAGACAAACAGATACAGTTGAAGATGGTTAGCTTTTTTTATCTAGCAAACCAAGAGTATGGCAGTCGTTTAGCAAAAGCACTAAATATATCGCTTGATGAAGTAACTCGCACCGCTCAAACTGTACAAAAGTAATATTTGGTGGCGGCATGAAAAACCGCCACTTCTCACCAAGGAAGGGTTATTATGTCTTTTTTTCTAGGGTTGCTGTTTTCTTTCTTCTTTTTGGTACAAGATGACCGTTCTCAAGCAGAGAGGTTTATGGATGCAGTTCGTGCCAATGACACTGCAGTTGTTCAACAGCTCATCGACCAGCATATAAATGTAAAGACAAGCAAAGGATACACCCCTCTTATCATTGCTGCATACAACGGGAATCAAGAAACAGTAGAGATACTACTTGCACACAGTGCTGATGTAAAAGCAAAAGATGATACAGGAAGAGACGCACTGATGGCAGCTTGCTTTCGAGGACACAAAAAGATTGTTGAGATGTTAATTGCAAAGGGTGCAGATGTAAATGCTATTGATCGAGCAGGTGGAACAGCACTGATGTTGGCTTCGATGTTTGACCGTCGTGAAATAGTAGAGCTATTGATAGAGAAAGGTGCAGATATTGAAAAAGAAGATATCCGTGGTAACACTGCCATCAGTCTGGCTGCACAGCAAGGCAATGAAGAGATGGTTGAGCTTCTGGCAAGAAGGCTTGAAAGGTAAGCCTACTGGGGATTTTCCCCCAGTAACTGAGTCAGTTTCCGCAGTGCAAAGAGTTGAAGGGTGACCCCAACAGGCTTATAACTTATTGATAAATAAAGAGAACTGTTTATATTGAAGACACTGGCACGCCCATTGCAAGAAGCAGAAGTAGAGAAGTAAACCACTTCTTCTAAACATCTCAAAAGTGGGAGGTGTGCTATGAGGCAAGAAGCTCAAAAACAAGCTTTAGAGAAGCCAGAGTCTTCGCTTTTTGTCAAAGCAGAACACCTTCTTGAGCAGATGGAACAGATCTACAAAGACATCTCCAAGAGAGCCTATGAACTTTTCACCGAGAGAGGGATGAAGCATGGGTTTGATAGAGATGACTGGTTCAAAGCAGAATCTGAAATGCTCAAAGCGGTGCCTGTCGAGATGACAGAAGTTGAAGGAAATCTCAAGGCTCGTTTCGATGTCCCAAGTTTCAAACCAGAAGAATTGAAAGTTAGTGTTGAAGCTGACAGGCTAATAGTAAGCGGAAAGAGCGAGGTTAGAGAAGAGAAGAAAGAAGCCGAAAAGGTAGTATATTCTGAACTCAAGTCGAATCAGTTTATGCGCCAGATGCTCTTACCAAAAGAGGTTATTGCTGAGAAAGCAGTCGCAACACTAAAGGATGGTGTACTTGAAGTTGTCATCCCAATTCTTCAAAAAGAAGAAGTCAAAGAGCAAGAAAAGAATGTTGAAGTAAAACCGATCTAGGTTATGACATAGTTTAATACTTTCCTCTTTACAGCAGCAATTTAGCCAGTATGGCGGCCCGTTAGCAGAAGCTAGCGGGTCTTTTTTCTGCTGTTCCAAAACTCAACCATATCTTTAGGCAGGGCAGCTTTTAAGACCACTTCTTGGTTACTTACTGGATGGCGAAAAGTCAATGAGGCAGCGTGCAGGAGGTGGCGTGTAACCTTTTGGCTTTCGGTCAGTTCAAGTTCTTTGTTAGGTGTTCGACCGTATGTGTGGTCACCAACTATTGGGTGGCCAATGTGTGCAAGGTGTATTCTAAGTTGGTGAGTTCTTCCTGTGAGAGGCTGCAGTTCTAAAAGGGAGAACTCGTTGGTAGTTTCGGCTATTTGAAAGACTGTTTCGGCTGGTTTTCCATCTTTTTCCATCACCCGCCACTTTGGCCAGAGTGCTGGATGCCAACCGATAGGTGCTTTGATACTGCTATTTTCTGGTCTGCCAAAGACTATTGCTTGATAATTCTTTTTAACTCTTCTTTCATTAAACTGTTTTGAGAGTTTACTAAGAGCTGTATCTTGTTTTGCAATAAGAATAACTCCAGAGGTTTCTCTATCAAGACGATGCACAAGAGATGG
>JAEUQL010000504.1 GCA_016789295.1 Blastocatellia bacterium
CTTGGCTGTTTCTCCTGGTGCTATGGCGGAAGTAGCCGATATAGAATTTTGCTGGTTAGAAATCTCTACAGCTTCACCATTTACAGTAAATAGAAGGTCATCATAGATTGCTTGTGAGGTTGGAAAGTAGAAAGAGAAAGAGACTAGGTTTATATCTGTACTATTTTTAAACAGATAAGAACCAGCAAACTTTACTTTGTAAGTACTGTACCAAAGCAGTCCTTTCTGTCTGTGCTCTAGTTTCAGGTCTACAGCTATACGGCTACTTTCGAGTTTTAAGTTGTTAACAGTTCGCTCTTCTACAGTTTTTGTAACTTTCTTGCCATCAACTGTCTCTTCTACAATTTTTGGTGTTACAGTTTCAGTAAATGCTGATGGAGGTGATTGTGTGTGAGAGGTTCCCCAATTGGAAGCCACTTTTCCTTCAAGGCTTTTGTTTAAAGAGTAAGTTCTAGAAAATATTGTTCCGCCCAATATTGCCCAAGCAATGGATGTGAAAATAAAAATAGCCACTATTGCTAGAATGCGTTTTACCATATATCTGTCTCCTTAATATCTTTCAGTAGTAGAGTAGTCTTTGAAAGGTAAAGAGATAATGTGGTTTGCCACAGTAAAGATTGAGGATCTATGTTATGGTCTAACGTTTTTACTCGACCAACAACTTGATGGCATTACAGATACCACCCAAAAGTACTATCCCAATTGACATCTATCTGTGTGGATCGGAGAAAAGAAGTATAACTATTAATAGAGCAATAATAATCAATGCTGCTACAGCTAAGCCAATGAACCAGTAAGACCATAGCTTCTTGAAGTGATCTTTGATCTCTTCAGAAGAGAGCTTGGATATTGAAGGTAAGCTTGGAAAGGTTTTTGGCTCTATCTTCTCATCTAGCTCTGTCTTATATTTGACTATTGAAACCGACCCATGCTGCTTTACTACTGGAACTAAATGGGGTTTAGATTCTGTAGGTCTCTGCTCTTCTGTTCTGCTTGTTTCAGCAGGTGAAAGCGTACTGTTGTTTACAGCTATATCCATCTCTTGTGCAAACTCTTTGGCAGTCTGAAAACGTTTAAGAGGACTTTTTTCTAACGCTCGCAGTAAAACTTTTTCTACTAAGGGAGGTAAGCCAGGACGATACTTTTTAATGCTTGGAAGAGGCTCTTTCATATGCCTGCTCATTAGTACCTGTGCAGATGAATCTGTAAATGGTGGAACTCCAGCAAGCATTTCATAAACTATTAGTCCCAAACTATATATGTCTGAGCGTGCGTCGAGTGGGTGGCCACTGCACTGTTCAGGAGACATGTATCTAGGCGTTCCCATTACTATATCTTTTCGCTGCATCAGCTCACCTGTAGTTCTGCTATCACCATGAAATTTGGCAATACCAAAGTCCAAAACTTTTACTAGAGATGGCTTCTCTTCATTAGCTAGTTTGATAAGCATTATATTGTCAGGCTTAAGGTCTCGGTGTATCAGCCCTTTGGAGTGTGCCGCTTCAAGAGCACCACAGATCTGACTTACCATAGAGTTCATTCTTGTAAGACCAAAAGGGCCTTGAGTTTGAAGAAACTGTTTAAGAGTTATCCCTTCAAGAAGTTCCATCACTATGTAGATAGCTCCCATAGGAGTCTCTCCAAAATCGTATATGTCTACTATATTTGGGTGTTTGATAAGTTTTGCTGCTTCTACTTCTTTGCGAAACCTTTTTACGGCTGCAATATCGTCTATGAGGTTACTTCTTAGAATCTTTACAGCAGAAGGCTTTTCATTGACCAGATCAAAAGCACGAAATACTACACAAGTACCTCCAGAACCTATCTTCTGCTCTATGCAATACTTTTCATCTAAGGTGTGTCCTATGTAGTGTTGTTCGTCGTCTACAGAATAGTTCTCTAGTGGAGTGCCATCATAGGGACAATGGCTTGGATTGTTATGAAAGATGCGGAGGCAGACTGGACACTCTAATGCCATAATTTACGCCATACTTTCACGTTCTTGACCTGATATATCAACAGGTTAACTTAAGACGGGTATTTCAACCCGTCTTGCAAAGTTTACTTTATATAGAACTCTTCTATGTTCCAGGTAAGGGAAGGTTCAAGAGTAGCAGGCTTGAAGTTGCCTATAACCTTTTGAGATGCAGTTATTACATTGTCACTTGCAATGTAGACTACAGGAGCTGAAAGGTTCCAATCGGCTTGGATCTGGTTATAGAGTTCGCGTCTTTCTGAAAGGAGCACTTTTGTAATAGCCTCACCCATTCTTGTACTAATCTTATCCATCCAACCTTCACCAGCACCAACTAGCCGTGTTGAGCCTTGACCGGTTTCATAAAACCAGAAGTACTTACCACGTTTTGTTAGGTAAGGGTGTAAAAACGCAGGGTCGGAAAACATAGGCGTTGCTTGTACAAGCAATGTATCAAACGTTCCTAAGTTGGCAATCTTCCAGAAAGTTTTGTAGTCTTTCGGGTCTGCCTCGGCCTCTACACCAACTTTCTTTAGGTCTTCAACTAGCCTGTTGGCTATCTGTGTTGGTATGTAGTCGTTTATGTGCGTTATGGTGAAACGTGTTACACGTCCCCCCATATATTTCAAGTTGCCACTACCATCAAATTGGAAACCAACTTTGGTTATAGAAGCTTTGGCCGTTTCTAGGTTGTATTCGGGTCTGTTTATATCGCTGTTATACCAGGTTGTATTGGCTGGTGAGACTTGATTGTAGGCAACTTTTGCCTTCGAATCAAAAACCTCTTTGACTATGCGGTTGCGGTCAACAGCATACATCAGACCGTTACGAAATCCAGGTATGCGAAACCAAGTAGCTTTGGTTGGATCTATCTTCTTCTGGTCTGCTCTCCAGTTGAGTACCAGTTGCCAAGTGTTCACAGACGTTCCCAAATCAGCCACTTTGAATTGGCCACCTTCATTCAACTTCTGTATATCTTTGGGAAGAACTTTCATTAGGTGGAGTTCACTTCTGGTAAAACTTGTCAACTGGTTCTCAGTTGGTGTCTTTAAGGCATATGTTACTTGGTCAAGATAGGGAAGGCTTGTTCCAGAACTATCTACCTTCCAATAGTACTTGTTGTAAGAGAGTTCTATCTGTTTGTCGGGTATGTAGCTTTTCAGAACAAATGGACCAGAACTGACTATGTTGTCTGGAGCTGTGTCTAGACTGTAAGTGTCGTTGAGGCCAACTTTCACTGCCCTCTCCGAGAAAGATATTTTGGAGACTATGGGCACTTTGGCAAAGATCAGTTTTATTGGTTCGATGCGTTTTGGAAAAGTTGCTCTCAAAGTGTAGGTGTCTTCT
>JAEUQL010000505.1 GCA_016789295.1 Blastocatellia bacterium
CTTTCCTGACTCTAAGTCTACTTTCCAAGATATCTTACCTACTCCGTTAAATTGACTCCACCAGTCTGGCCAGCCATAACGACGACTGAGCCAAGAAGGATAGTTTGTGTCTGGTGAGTAGCTATCGTCTTCAAAAACATTGATCTTTTCTACTACAGCATTGGATGAAGCAGAAGAAGGATTTCCAAGAACAAACCTCCTAACCTCGATGTAGACAGGCTGTTTTCTATAGTTTGTAAGTGTAATATTGCCTGCAAGCTCTACCAAAGTGTAGTCATAACTATTGCGGTGAATAGCTCCAGGTGTGCGTTTAAGCTCTTTTTCACTCTTTTTTATCTGTAAGTCTACAGCTTTTGTAAGCTCTATATCGGTGCTTGCTCCTTGTGGAGTGTAGGTTACTAGGCTTTCAGAAAGAAGATTTCCTGAACTAAATAGCACTGCAGGACCTGTTGTGAATGGAAAAGATGTCCCGTTTATTAAACGTATCTTATGTACAACTTTTGGAGCATCTAGTAGCTTTGCAAGACCTGATTGAGTCTGATCGTTGATAGTAGCTTGCATTTCAATAGGTGGTGCAAATGGTAAGTCAAGAGTAAAAACATCCTTATAACTTAGTTGCTGTTCTGCCAGTGTAGCTACCATACGGGCATCTTTTCTCAGAGAGATATTTTTGAGAGTAAAGATAAAGAGATCTTCTTGACTTTCACCAACAGGCTGCTCCTCTTCGTCTGAAGAACGACGATACTCACCCATTCTTGCTGTCTGTGTCATAACTACATTAGATGTTAGGTTACTATCTGTACGTCCTGATTCAAAGTAGCGTGAAAGTTGAGGTGTGGCTTTCTGTAAAGCCATCGGATCAAGTGTATCTTTGAAGAGAAAGTTGGGTACACCAACAATAAGATTAGCTGTAACATTGTTTAGATCATCTAATTCATTGATAATAGTTGCTTGAAGTTTGATAGTAGCTTGACCTTTACCATCAATATCTATGCGATAACTTGGAATCCATCTAATTCCTTTCTGTATATAGACCAGTCCTACATCTGCTTGACTCTTTGGCTCTTTAGTCCAGTCGAGCTTGAGCAGAAGCTGATTGCGAAATTCTTCGGTCTCCACTGAAGGCTTGAAACTATTTTTGAATGTTACATCTTGTATATGGTCTATTGATACGACTCTTGTTCCTTCATCTGTCTTCAGTATTACTAGGCTTGGTTGTGAAGGAACAGTTAGCTCTTCTTTGACATCTTTTACCTCTGCTTTAGGTACAGAAAGAACAGTTGCTAGGTATTTGGCTCCTTGAATATTCCCTGAAGAGCGTTCAGTAATTAAAACCTCCTGTCCAATGTTGGCTGCAAAAAGGGATTTGAGGTCAAGGGCTATCCTATCTACCTTTACTTTCTGTCTTACTGCCATAGCTGCTGAGAGTTTGGCATTCTTATCTGTTGAGTATGGCCAGAAACTGCCCAGTATTGGTGAGGGTAGGTGATCGAGAATCACTTCACCAGATGTAGTAGTAGGCATTGACCCTTCATGCAGTACAAAGGCATGCCCGTCCTTGAATATACTCACTTCTTTTATAGGAATTTTTGCTGCTGGACTTGACTGAGCAGAAGTAGTACTGCAGACAAGAAGTAGCAACACCAGAGAGAAGCAGGCAAGATTTAGCGACATAGACACCTCCAAGAAACTTTGTAACAAGACTAAGCGATTATCTAATAGTAGCAACTGCAGAAGTAGTATATCTTCTAAAATATGTTCAATTTTCTATCTTCTTCTATTCTGCTCGGTTGAAACTACTATGTAGCCAGCTTCTCTGATGGGTTGAGGTGCTACAGGTTTGGCTACTATTTTTGGTAGTTTTGGAAGGATAGGAGATTTTTCACTAAAAGCGATCTCTTTCTGTTTGAGTAGTTGGTCAAAGAGGTCTTTCTGCTTAATGCAGAGAGGTACAAATATTGTCATCTTGCCACTGCGCGAATCAACACGATAGCAGGGGGTTCCTGCATGCCTGACAGTTCTAACTGATATTATGTCACTCCAAGGAAAGAGAGCAAAACGACCTCTATTGATACGTGAAGTTATACCATCCTGGTCAACAATTATTGGAAAGAAAAGTACGTGCAGAGATACAAAAAATGCAGTGAGCAGAAGAACAGCAATCGTTGTTATTAGCATCAATGAAAAGTGCTCAGAGCTAAAAATAGATGTTGTAGAGCCTAAAGAGGAAGCGGCTACCTGGGACAAAGTTGTACCCAAAATGACTAAAGCTATTCCTAACAGACTTAGCCTTGACCAGAGGTGCCAGAAGGACGCACGAAATACATTTTTTGACAATGCTGTCTCCCTTAGAACTGTTTAGCTGTATAGAAATTTTCTGTAGCTTAAAAGATTTTGTAGCAAAGTAGAGAGTTTTTGAGAAGTAGAAAAAACGGATACAAAGCCGCTTTTCTCTGCCGATGTGATGGATTTTTTGCATTAATAAAGCGTGAAGAGGCTGAAAATGTGAACTACTGAAGTAGTATTGTTCATCTTTGCCTTTGCCTGTTTCCTGTCGTTTGCGTATAATGGTCTGCAATTGATGCTCTCTAAAAAGTAGGGTTGTTGCGCAAAGACTAAACAGAAGCCTTTCTTATATAACTCAGAAAAAGATCTGATAAAGCTGATTGCGATCTTTCCACATTTTCCAGATAGGTGGGTCACGGGAAATGACAAAAAAACTCAATGATAGTCAAGATGACAACGAAAACCTGATCTCCATAGATGATCTTGTTGAGGATTCAAGCTCTTCAGATTATGGAGTTGAACTCTCTGCTGAGAGTTGGACGGTCTCAGCTAAGACAAACAAGTTGGGTACAATAGAGCAGCCTTCCCGTGTGAGATCGTCTCTTGATGATGAATCTGACGAGATGAAGCAGCTTTTAGAAGCTGCTGAAGCAGGATCTTCAGAAAGGGCTAGACCCCAAGAAACATCATCCACTCCAAACATAAAGCCTGCAACAGCAAAGCTTGAACCAAGCAAAGAAGTTCAGAAGATACTAGAAGAACTCAACAGGCTGGAGCAGTTAGAAGAGCAGAAGCAGCAGAAGACAAAGCAGGCAAGGGTTGTTGTAAACTCTTCTGCTCCAACAGTAAAGCTGAAACTTCCTGAAACGAAGCCACCCGAAGGTGAGCAGGCCGATACAGATTTCAACAAGACATTGGCCGAACTCAACTTCAATGAAGCTCAAGAACTTCTTTCGAGAGGTGACAGAGGGTCTGCAATAAATCGTCTAAAAACAGCCATCGGATATGACAGTAAAAATATCAGCT
>JAEUQL010000506.1 GCA_016789295.1 Blastocatellia bacterium
TTAAGAACTGTTACAAAGTGTGTAGCTTACAGAGCTAGCAGGTTATAATCTGTAGCCCTGGCCAGATCGGTCTGCTGGATCGATTTCTGGTAGGTTTAACACTCACCGAATAGGGAAGTTTGAGAATGCAGAAAACCGAGTTGCAATATGATAAGCGTCCCTGGGGTATTTACCAGGTTCTTGATGAAGGTAAAAGCTTCAAAGTTAAGAGAATAGAAGTGTTGCCAGGTAAACGACTCAGTTACCAGAAGCATGCCAAACGTGCCGAACATTGGGTAATAGTTCAAGGTAAAGGAAAGATCACTCTAGATGGCTATGAGATAGTTCTTCAGTTTGGAGAAAGTATCGACATTGGCATTGGCGTTGCCCACAGAATAGAGAATATAGGAACAGAAAAGCTTATATTTATTGAAATTCAAAGTGGAACTTACTTTGGAGAAGACGATATCGTTAGGCTTGAAGATGACTACGGTAGAATTGGTCTTGTAGAACTTGTCTAATAGAACTTATAAAATTTATAGAATTCAAAAACCAGAAGGGTAGAAGAGATGTTTGCTATAGTAATGGCTGGTGGCTCTGGTACACGCTTTTGGCCAGCAAGTCGCCAGCACCTCCCTAAACAGTTTCTTGCTATTACAAGCAGACAAACAATGTTTGAAGAAACCCTTGGACGCATCGATAAACTCATTACAGACAACTCTGTGTATGCAGTTGTAAACAAGATGCACGAGGAGATTACAAGAAGACTCCTTCTTGATCGGCCTGTATCTGTTCTGGTCGAACCTGTTGGCAGAAACACGTCTGCATGCATAGGGCTTGCAGCGTTACACATTAGGCAACGGGCTGCAGATACTCCAATAGTTGTACTTCCTTCAGACCATTATATTTCCAATAAGGATCTTTTCCTGCAAATTCTGTCATCTGCCGCTAACATCGCAGCTAATAGTGGTATTGTCACTCTTGGTATAAATCCAACTCAACCTGAAACTGGATATGGATATATAGAAATTGGAGAGCAGAAAGGTACAAGCTTAAATCATGAGTATTTTAGTGTTAGCCGATTTGTTGAAAAACCCGATTTTGAAACTGCTTGCCAATATATATCCTCTGGAAAGTACCTTTGGAATAGTGGTATTTTCATTTTTACTGCACGTACTATTCTTCAAGAAATAGAAGAACATATTCCAGCTCTTTACCAGATACTTACTGAGATTGAAAAATATATTTCAACGCCTGAATATGAGAAAGTAGTTGAAAGACTCTATCCAGAAATAGAGCCAATATCAATAGATTACGGTGTTATGGAGAAGACTTCTAACTCTATCTATCTGATCCCTACGGATTTTGGCTGGAGTGACGTTGGAAGCTGGAAAGCACTCTATGACTTACGCAGTAATGAGAAAGATGAGTCTGATAATCTAACACTTGGTTACAAATCGATAACAGCAGTAGACGCAAAAAATAATCTGGTATATTCAAAGACCGATAAAGAGGTTGCGCTACTTGGTGTTGAAGGGCTTGTTGTTGTAGAAACAGAAGATGTGCTTCTAATAGCTGATAGAAATAGATCTCAGGATATAAAGCTTTTTCCAGAAAAATTTAAGGTGAGTGGAAAAGTAAAACTTTGCTAAGGTGAAAAGATGATAAATCCACATATCTTTCGAGAATATGACATCAGAGGTGTTGTTGATAAAGACTTGACAGAAGATCTGGTGATACTTCTTGCCAAGGCTTTTGGAAAGTTCTTTCTCAATAATTCTGCTTACAAAGTTGCAATAGGGTATGACGCAAGAGAAAGCTCTCCAAGGTTTAGAGATCTACTTGTAGAAGGTTTGACAGAGGTAGGCTGTGATGTTGTTGATATAGGAATGGTAGCTACTCCAATACTCTACTATTCACAGTTTGCTCTAGATCTAGCTGCAGGTGTAATGATAACAGGAAGTCACAATCCAGCCGATAATAATGGTTTTAAGATATGCCTTAACAAAACTACTATCTTTGGTCACCAAGTTCAGCAGATCAAGGAAAATGCCCTTCTAGGAAACTTTCCATCTGGAATTGGTAGGTTAGAACGTCAAGATATATTAAACCAGTATTTTGACTATATAGTCTCAAATATAAAACCCGGTTCAAGGAAGCTAAAAGTAGTTGTAGATGGTGGAAATGGCATGGGTGGGATCACAGCCGCCCCAATCTACAGAGCGTTAGGACACGAAGTTATTGAACTCTTCTGCGAACCAGATAGCCGCTTCCCAAACCATCACCCAGACCCTACGGTCATAGAAAATATGCATTCTGCCATTAGTGCAGTTAAAGAGCATCAAGCCGACCTTGCTATTGCGTTTGATGGGGATGGTGATCGAATAGGTGTAGTAGACGAAAAAGGTAATATTATCTGGGGTGATCAACTGATGGTTATCTTTTCACGTTCAATACTTCGCCAAAAAACAGGTGCAACATTTATTGGTGAAGTCAAATGCTCACAAACACTCTTTGATGACATAGCTAGACACGGTGGCAATGCAATCATGTGGAAAGTAGGACATTCACTGATTAAGTCAAAGATGAAAGAGGAAAAAGCTGCTTTGGCAGGTGAGATGAGTGGTCATATCTTCTTTGCTGATAGATACTTTGGCTATGATGATGCTACTTATGCTGGAGCTAGACTGTTAGAAATCCTTTCACAGAGTGAACAGCCACTTTCTGAGTTACTATCTGACCTGCCAAAAACGGTCTACACCCCAGAGTTGAGACTAGACTGTCCAGATGAGAGGAAGTTTACAGTTGTCAGAGAACTTGCTGAAGCTTTCAAAAAGAGCCACAAAGTTATAGATATTGATGGAGCAAGAATAGAGTTTGAACACGGCTGGGGGTTGGTAAGAGCTTCCAACACTCAACCAGTACTTGTCCTGCGCTTTGAGGCAGACAGTGCAGAGCATCTGGAAGAGATAAGAAGCTTGGTTGAAGAAAAAGTTATAGTGTTGCTTGAAGCCTGTCACAAAATTCTATAATAGACTTCTTGCAAAAGCAGATTTTGAGCAGTGATTTGATTGAGTCTCCCAATATAGATCCTTGCAAGAAGTTTATGGATTGCAACACATTCAATAGGAACTAAATTAAATAAAGATTAAAAGTACTAACACAACAAGACCTATATTAAAATGCTAGATTTTAAGTTACAGACATGATAGAAGAAATCGATTCAACAAGATTTTGGCGTTTCAACTCGTATGCAATAAACGGAGCTGTTTCCTTCAAAAAGTCAAAGTTAATCTTCCCTTCACAATACCTCATAAGCC
>JAEUQL010000507.1 GCA_016789295.1 Blastocatellia bacterium
AAATGACATCCGAGAGTTGACTACTCATAAGAACCCTCTTTTATTTACTTGAAAGTTTTGTCCAAAAATCACATTTCATATATTGGAACGATATACAGGTTAGGGCAAACAAAAATCTTGTGATCTAGGGCTGCAAGTGTAACATAGAGCAGATATAGGGCAAAAGCGAAGCAGCTATAAACCATCTACTCTTTGTTAACAAAAAGGAGTATATTTTTAGCGTCTAACCTATCAGTTCATATTGACAGTATACAGAAGCAGTATCGACTTTAGGCAGCATGAAATCATTGATTGAAAACATCTTGAGGTAGACAGGTGAGCAATGAACTGGAAAAAATCGCAGTAGATAACGGCTTGGTGGATGTTGAGCTGTACCTGAAATATCGCATGCCAGAGCGTGCTGTTGCGCTACTGCAAGATCTACTCAATCAATTTCCCACCAGTTTCGAGCTAAGGTGGCGACTGGCTGAGATCTATCTCGATCAGCGTGCGCCCCAGAAAGCTGCTGAACAGATGGTAGCTCTCGCCAACATCTATGTAATGACAAAGCAGTTCGATCTAGCACGTTCTGCTCTCTTAAAAGTTCAAGAAATCTATCCCAAAGCTCCACAAATAAATAATTGGCTAGAATCACTAAATCAGTGGGAGCACGATCAATCTCTAATACCAAATTCAAACCAGAGTAGCAACAATGTTACTGGTAAGTTACAAACAGGACGCAGTAAGTCAGTTTTGTCTGGAAATTTACAGTACATAAGCCTGTTTGATATTGTTCAAACTATTGAAAAAAATAGTATTACTGGGGTAATTCATGTGACATGTAATGATATTAATGGAACGATATACTTCAACAAAGGACTGATAGCAGATGCAATTATAGCCGATCTGAGAGGCAAACCTGCCTTCAAACGATTTGCTGAAATAACTGACGGTGAGTTTGAACTCGAACCTTCACCGATAGAATTTCAATCTTCTATGGGAACAACTTCCAATGCACAGTTGATCTTAGAGATCTTCTCTGATGAAGAGACAGAAACCGCACAAGACGAGACTGTAAAAACAGATAATATCTATTAGGAAAAGTAGTAGAATAGCTTTTTTTACTTTGGGTTTGCAGGAGAGCAACCTTGTCCAAAAGAAGATTTACAGTAGAAGAGATCCAAAAAGTAGAAAGGATCTCTAGTATGCAGCTTTCACCTGACAACAGGCTGGTAGTCTTTTCGTCTGGAAAGCCAGACATTGACAAAAACCTGATCGTCCAAAACCTTTGGCTCACAGAGAGAAGTTTAGCAACTCCACGACAATTAACCTTCTCCAAAAAGGGCAAGAATTTTGATCCTAAATGGTCTAGTGACTCCAAAAGAATATTCTTCTTGAGTGATCGAAGTGGAGTAGTTGAGATATGGACAATAGCCGTTGATGGAGGCGAAGCAGAACAGTTGACCAACATCGGTCTTGGCATCGATTCTTTTCTGCTACATCCAGATAATGAACACTTTCTGATCACAACCAGAGTCTACCCTAGTGCAACTTCTTGGGAAGAGAATCGAAGGCTGCAGAAAGAACATGAAGAACAAGTTGTAAAGATGAAGGTTATCACTGAAGTTCCATTTCGGCGTTGGGATAACTGGACAGATGAAAAACGTACACACATCTTCTTGATCAAACTTGACGGAACCTTAATTAAAGATCTAACACCTGGTAATGACGATGTTCCAGCATGGTCTGAAAGTGGGCTAGAAGACTATGCTATCTGTAGTGATGGTAAAGAGGTCTGTTTTGTAAAAGTAATTGGCAATGAATCACTAGATGGAATAAGAAACCTTTTTATCACTTCCATTGATGCGGGTGAGCATAGACAGATCACCCACAATCTTGCACAGAGCTTTGCTCCACGTTACTCACCAGATGGGAAATATATTGCTTATCTAGCTACTTCTCGCCCCTTACTTGATGGAGACAATGTAGAACTAACAATCTACAACAGAAGCACCAAAGAAGAGATACGCCTAACATCTAATTTAGATAGAATAGTTACTAGTTTTACCTGGTCATCAGACAGTAGCTCGATCTGGTTTATTGTTGAAGATAGAGCAGAAGAAAATATATGCGAGATAGTAATTTCAACAAAAGAGATCTCAAAACGAGCAAGAATCGGGCATGTTTTAGAGTTTGCACCAACAACAGACAATCAACACCTTCTTCTATTATCTTCGGCTTTCAGCCAACCAGCAGAAGTTTGGCAGATGCAGACCAAGAAGACTACCATCGAGCAGCTTACCCACCTAAACGACTCTTGGCGTGATTCTATAGCATGGCCAGAGGTCTCCAAGTTTGAATATGTTGGCTGGAGAGAAGAGAAAGTAGAGAGTTGGATAGTCACACCTCCTGACTTTGACCAGAATAAAAAATATCCTCTACTTCTACTCATTCATGGCGGTCCTCACAGTGCTTGGTCAAATTTCTTCCATTACCGGTGGAACGCACAACTATTTGCTGCTGCTGGATTTGTAGTCATCTCTCCGAATTTTCATGGTTCGTCTGGATATGGACAAGCTTTCACAGACTCACTTCGTGGAGACTGGGGAGGTGCGGCATACGAAGATCTGATGAAAGCTGTAGACCAAGCTTGCAAGTGGTCATACATAGACAGTTCCAAACTGACTGCAGCAGGTGCAAGTTATGGTGGATACATGGCAAATTGGATAGCTGGTCACACTAACCGATTTAATTGTATTGTTAGTCACGATGGTATCTACAATCTTATTACATCTATCTACACGGCTGACTTTGTTGGAGGAACTAAACAAGAGATAGGTGGAACACCTTGGGATGGCGTTGAGGTTCTGCACGAAGCTTCACCAAGTACCTATGCAAAAAACTTCAACACACCCATGCTGATAATTCATGGACAGTTGGACTACAGGGTCGATGTCAGCGATGGATTTGCAATGTTCCAAGTACTGAAAGCCAAAGGTGTAGCAGCTAAATTCCTCTATTTTCCAGATGAAAACCACTGGGTATTAAAACCCAACAATAGTATTGCCTGGCACAATCAAGTATTAGACTGGCTACAACAGTGGACAAGAGACTAAACTTACAGGTTGTGGAGACAGTCAAAAACTCCTCAACCCAAAAGGATTAAGTTAATCCAAAACTATTCTTACAGTGCCAGTTTTACCATCTACTTCAATAATCTGTCCATCTTCTATACGCAGTGTTGCGCTGCCAGTGCCAACAACTGCAGGAATTCGGTATTCACGAGCAACAATTGCACCGTGACTGAGAATA
>JAEUQL010000508.1 GCA_016789295.1 Blastocatellia bacterium
CCAGTTGAACTACTCAGTCCAGAAGAGGCTCTGCAATGTTTGATCGCTCTAAAAGATCGATTGGTATAATAGATGTTGAAAGGTAGAGTTGAATTACAGTCAAGCTTGTGCTATCAATAGAGTTTTGCAATTCTTCAAAGCTTCCATTCCGAAGGTAAAGAACAGGAGTGGATGTTCTAAAATCTTCGGAGTAGAAATATGCCTTACAGAGAGCTGAAACCGCTAGAACCTGCTAATGCTGCTTTTGATAACTTCCTTACGGTTCTGGAAGAGAAGATCAACAACCCTAATCTGGATCGGAATGAAGTCGTTCGAGATACACTTTATGAGATCTACTTTGGTGAAAGATCCGACATTGCTGGCCAAAACTTTAGCAACTATCCATTAGCAACCCAAGCAGTCATAGCCTCGTTTGATCCAAGGAACATAACACTTGAGCCGGAATACTACACTGATATAGATCCAGATTTATACTATCCACGAAAGCCACTTATCTGGTTGTGGCAGATGTTTGATAGATCTCCACTGGGAGCCAATCTGTACTTGAGTTTTAAGTTTCGCAAAATGCTTGCTCCTTATATATTTCGCAAGGTAGGAGCAAACTTCAGGTGCTTCCATTTTGTTGAATGGAGCTTTGGCTACAACCTAGTCATAGGAGATAATGTAACTGTACATCGCTACGTACTACTTGATGACAGAGGCGAAATAATAATTGGAAATGATGTCAGTATATCGGACTATGTGAATGTATACTCACATTCTCACAGTATCACCGATATAAACGATGTAACTTGCAAGCCAACAGTGATCGGTGATAGGGTAAGGTTGACATATCATTCTACGATACTAGCTGGTACAAATGTTGGGAAAGATGGAATGGTAGGGGCTATGGCTCTTGCGACACGCGACATAAGACCATTCCACGTCAATGTTGGAATTCCGGCAAAGAGTGTTCGAGTTAAGCCAAATGCACCAGAACTTGCCCACGAGGGCAAGTAGAGAAATAGTAGGACAAGTTAATAGAAAAAGATCTTTACAGAATGAAATGAAAGAGAAATTATAATCTTGAAAAACTGCTTCTGCTGCCTTTCTCTCCTTCTTTCAAAGAAAAAAAGGTTGACTCTGAGAGGCAAGTAGTGGTAAACCTATGAAAAACAATAAGGTAAAAACCTTTGCTGCTCAGAGCAAATTCTGGGAAACCAGAAGACGCAGAGCTACGGGGCTAAAGAGAAGCTAAAGATCAGCAAGTCACTTAGCAAATCCATGTTCGCCGAGCCACCAGGAAAGGTAGCTAGTTTTTGAATTTCTCTGCCGACGCTACTGGCTACAATTTCAGAAGAGCGTCGCCAAAAAATTAAGCAGTAAAATTATTATAAAAGTTGAGATTTGGTCTTGAGAGTGAGTACTACTGCAGGGCTTCGTCTAACTTTGCCTTTATATAATGTTTTCAGATTGTGATTTCTGAACGGTTTTCATTCATTACTCAGGCTTTATTACAGCAACTTTTGAGGTTATCGGGAACGAGGACAGAAATCTATGGGTTGGTTTAGCAGTAAGAAGAGTGTTGTAGGGCTGGATATTGGGTCGAGCGCAGTCAAGGCTGTTGAGTTGAAAGGTAGCCGGGGAAACTATGAGCTGGTGAGCATAGGGCATGTCACGCTTCTTTCCGACATTATCGTTGATGGACACATCATCGACCTCAACCACGTATCTGACGTCATAAACAGAATATTTCAAGAGCAGAACATAAAGACCAATCTGGTCGGTACATCTGTTTCTGGACATTCTGTGATTGTCAAAAAGATAAATCTTCCCAGCATGAGTCCTGAAGAACTCAGTGAGCAGATAAACTGGGAAGCCGAGCAGTACATCCCGTTTGCTCTTGATGAGGTCAACCTCAGCTATGAGGTTTTGGGGCAAGATGCTACAGGGACAGGAATGGAGGTTCTTCTTGTAGCTTGCAAAAAAGACAGAATAGCTCAGTGCACACAGGTCATAAACCAAGCAGGCAAGCAACTCCATTTTGTTGATGTTGACTCTTTTGCTCTCCAAGCAGCATACGACTTGAACTACCATCCAATGCCAACAACTACTGTTGCACTTCTTGACATTGGAGCAAGTGTGATGAACATCAACGTAGTACGTGGCTCTCAATCGATATTTACTCGTGATATATCTGTTGGTGGTAATCAGTATACAGACCTTTTGCAGAAAGAGTTGAACCTCACTTTCGAAGAGGCCGAATCTTTGAAGCGCGGTCTACCAACAGAATCTGGTGTCAGACCCGAAGATGCACAACCTTTGATACAGTCTGTATCTGAAATTCTTGCTCTTGAAGTACAAAAGACATTAGACTTTTTCCGTGCCACAAGCTCAATGGCTGATTCAAGCAAAGTAGATAGGATGTTGATAGCTGGTGGTAGTTCCAAAGTTTCGGGGCTGACTGCTTATATGGCAGAGAGGTTTGGAGTTCCTGTAGACAGGTTCGACTCTTTCCGAAATATAAAATATAACAACAAGAAATTTGACGAAGACTACATTCGCGAGCTTTCACCCAACATGGCAGTTGCCGTGGGGCTAGCTCTTAGAAGTGGAGACTAGCTAGTATGCCAAAAATAAACCTTTTACAACAGAACGCAACTGAGAAGACAACTGCAAAGTCAGGAGGGGTTTCAACCCAGACTACTCAACAGATAGTGATGCTAGTAGGTATATTACTAGCCATCGGTGCAGTTGTTACTTATGATTGGCTTGTTACTACGAGGGAGAACGAGAGGGTAAAAGTTGAACTTGAGCAAGAGAAGAAAGTAGCAAAAGAGCTAGAAGATTTGAAGAAGCAAGGAGAGAAGCTACAGAAGCAGATAACTCTTGTAGAGAATAGAATAAAAGTCATCAAGCAGCTCAGAGCAGAGCAGCGTGGCCCAGTTGCAGTACTATCAAGAATAAACGAACGAATACCGATAGGTGTGAAGTTGGAATCTATAACACAACGCGATAGTGATATGACTATAGTTGGAACAACTACTACCGAAGGTTTGATAACAACTTTTGCTCAGGATCTGGAGTTTTCGGGCGGACTTTTTACCCAGTTTGATGTCAAAACAGAACTCCTACCAGCAACTCCAACAGGTGAACAGGCTTGGAAGTTCACCATACGTTGCAAATACAATCCACCCGTTGCTGCTCCAAATCAAGATGCCAATCAACAAGCATCGGCAGGTTGAGGCAAGTTGAGGTGGTTTGGGGACTAGAGGTTGTAAAAACCTTTAGTACTCTGGAACAGAGTT
>JAEUQL010000509.1 GCA_016789295.1 Blastocatellia bacterium
TCAACCTTGTCATTGCTGTTTATCAGGGTTGAAGACCACTGCTGACGGGTAATAATCTCACCATTGAGTTCGATAGCAAGACGTTCAGGCTTCAAATCGAGTAGTTGTAGAAGTCGCTCTAAAGAAAAGTTCTCTGGAATATCTCTGGTATCACCATTTAGAAGGATTTGCATAACAACTCACATAGTAATTAGCGGCGTCTGATCAGGTGCTTCACCTCTGCATCACCCAATTCTGAAGATGCTTGTACAACTATTGCTGCACTACCGGCAGTGAAAGTTGGGAGGGTAATAGGCATAACAGCTACTCCCTCTGGCCCAGTGCGACCAGAGTATATCTGTGGCTTGAAAGCTGTCCCAATAACTTTGACAATGACGGGCTGATTTGAAAGAGGCTGTATGCCACCTTTGGTTACTTCTATCTGCAAAACAACATTCTCTCCTGCATAGAACTCGGAGATGTTTTTAATCCTAAGCTCTATCTTCTCTTCTTTTGCATCTGTCTGAAGATAGTCAAAGATGATCTTGTCGAGATCAAATTCAGCAAATAGAGGTTGTAGATCTTTGCTACTGCCATCAGCAGCTCTGTGTCCGCCAGTTGTTGCTCGGTTGCTACCAGAAGTTCTATTTAAGTTCTGCTGCTTGGTTTGAACAGGTGGAGCAATAGGGGCTACTGGCTCTGGCTCAACAACAGGTTCTGAAGCAGACAAGGCTGGAGGTGGTGGCTGTGGTGCTTCTGCAGGTTTTTTGCTCAGCTTCTCTACAAGCTCCTGAATACGACCTGCTTTGATAACGGCCAAAATAGTGCGGTGCTGCTTTTCAAGCATCGTTTGAAGCTGTTCTTCACTAAGACCGTTTTTAAGCTCTTTGGAATAGTCGGTTCTCTTAGCTGCCAAGATCGCGCCACGAACATAGACGAGAGACTCGATCATCGGATTGCTCACGCCCTTGTCTTCGGTCTGGACGTGATAAGTTGTTCCTTGGTGTGAGATATCTGTATTAAATCCGGTGATCATCTCTTTTTGATCTTCGTCTCCAGCATATATACATTATTGGCAAACGGCTTTAGTTTAATTTGAAAAAAGGCTGAATGCAAAAAGTAAATTGCCCTATTTTCAGCAATAGTTCAGGGGCTAGATACTACTATAGCAGTCTACTTCATATCAAGCACCTATCTTCCTGTCTATAAAGACTATAAGCAGGATTGACTCTCGGTAGAAAAAGTAATAGACTGCTCAAGCCGATTTTTTTAAGAATGCACTTTCTAACTGCATTCACAACACCATTATCCATTAAACCGCAAAGTTTTTCAGGCTTTTGGAGAAAGTGATGAGATCTTTTAGTAAAGCCCTAATTCTCTGTATGATGTTTGTTTTTGCTCCGCCTGCCACAACGGCTCAAACACAATCACAGGAAGGCTCACGCTCTAGAGTTTTGGACAACTTCGATATTGCACCTTCGAAAACTGTAGTTTCTGAAGCAGCAAAAGAATCAAAGATCGATGTTGAAGCAAAACCAGCCAAAAAAGCGACTATCAAAGTTGAGAGTCCAAGCAAAACGACAAAAGTAACTACCAAGAATGTGAGCAAAAAAGCCAACAGAGAAGAAGTTGCTGCTCTACCACCAATTAAAGGTGAAGGCTATTGGCGTGGAGACCTCTCCACAGAAACTTCTGAAAACGAAGAGCTTGAGGAAGCTCCAAAACCGAGAGTCTACTCGGAACTACGCTCTTCCATAGATGATTCTGGAAAGCTCATTTTGACAAGCGACACCATAGTAGAGAAACCTGTTGTCAAGATCGAAACAAAATTAAAAGCTACAGAGTCCACAGGAAACACCGATCTCGACCAGATAATCAACCGAGTTGCTCAGAAGACCCAGATCGACCCAAGGCTAATAGTTGAAGTTATGCGCCAAGAATCTGGCTTTCGCAACACTGCACTTTCTAACAAAGGTGCTCAAGGTTTGATGCAGCTTATTCCAGCAACTGCAGCACGCTTTGGTGTCTATAAAGTTTGGGAGCCAGAGCAGAACATTCAAGGCGGAGCACGCTATCTTAGATTCCTTCTAGATAAGTTCAGTGGAAATTTGGAGCTAGCTCTTGCAGGCTACAACGCCGGTGAAGGAGCTGTTATGAAGTATAACTACACAGTGCCTCCTTACCGTGAGACGAGGGATTATGTGCGCAGCATCACTGCTCGCTACCGTAGCAAATACCATCAGACTTACATCGCAAAGAAAGAGCCTGTGGTTGTGCGTACTGCTCCATTGATGACTTTTGCGGCTGAAAATGGCCGTGTCATCCTTTCAAATAATTATTAACAGGAGCACTTCTGAGAAGTGTTCCTTAACTTAAAACGAAAAGTCCAACAAAATCATAATTTTAATGCCTCTCACTTGACATTTTACTTTAAGGGAAGCTAGAATGGTCTTCCGTTGAAGAGTCTAGGTATGGAGGCAATGGAAGTGGTCTTCAAGCAGCACAAACCTTTTATTGTGGTTTTGAGCATTGTTCTAGTCATGCTCTTCTGCTTGACGATCAAGCCGGGGATGAATGTTGAACAGTCGGGAAGGTCTCTAAAAGAGATCGAGCAGAGCAGTCAGAACTTTCTGGAAAAAGCCTCTCTGCTAAATAGAAACCTCCACAGCAATCCAAATTTCAAGCACAGCGAAGCAGAATATCTCGAAGTTATCTCAACCTACAAAAAAGCTCTTGATCGAGACAGAGTAAAGCAGAATGGAGATGAGATACTGCTTGCTATGGCAAAACTTAGCGAAGAGATAGCAAAAGAGTTTCACAAACCACGCTACTACTACAGTGCTATAGACTATTACCAGCAACTCTTCTACTCCTACCCACAGAGCCGTCACAAGACATCAGCTCTTGTCTCTGTAGCAAAGATCTATGAAAAGGATCTGGCCGACACAGAAGAGGCTATTCGTACATATTCTGAGATAGCAAAGCAGTTTCCAAACTCGATTACTGCACGAGAAGCAGAGGCAAAGATGGCAAGGCTTCTTCCTTATGATGAACTCTTAACAGAAGCTCCAAAAGAAGCTATAAACCAACGAGAGCCTTACATTACCAGTATCAGAAGTTTTAGCAGTAATGACTATGCACGAATTGTTGTAGACTTGACGTCCAATGTAGAGTTTGAACGCTACGAAAGTGGAAACAGTATCGTTATTGTTCTGCCAAAAGTAAAGTTGACCCAAGAGCTTGCAGCACGAAATCTTGCTACAAATCTTGAAGGGATGCTCACTCAAGTCAAAGCCGAAGAGAGT
>JAEUQL010000050.1 GCA_016789295.1 Blastocatellia bacterium
TGTCTGCTTGTTGGCAGAGTTGATCTAAAGCTTCTAGAAGATGCTTTTCAGAAACTAGTAGATTGTTATAACATCCTCAGAGCCGCTTTTGCTTGGAAACAAGTAGAACAACCATTACAACTGATACACAGAGAAATAAAATCCCCTTTCTACTTACATGACATTTCTGATCATCCTTCAGGGTTACAACAAGAACTTCTAGAAAATATTCTTCTAAAAGAGCGTTCAAAAAGCTTTAACTTATCTTCGGCTCCGCTTTACCAAATGGCTTTGTGTCGAATGTCTGAAGAGACTATTTATTTAATTTTTACCTATCATCCAATTATTCTAGATTTACCGAGTGCTAAATGCCTTTTGAATGATCTTTTTACTTTCTATGAACAGCTTGCCTCTAAAATAGAAGTACAAGAGCAAGAGATCGACTTTCTAGGTTATTTGGAATGGATTGATCAACAAGATATATTCCTAGCTGCCGATTTTTGGAAGAAAAGTTTGAGTAGCTTTGAGTCTAAAACTGACCTTAAATTGCGTCGTTACACTAGCAATAGAACAGAGGTTTTACAGGAAGAAATATCTTTTGAAGATATAGCAGCTCTGAAAGCTCTTGCTGTCAAAAACAACCTCAATCTAGAAACTTTGATAGTAGGGCTATATAGTTTAACTCTTTACCACTACAGCGATGAAAATAGTGTTACCTTTGGATGCTCTATTTTTCAAGATTTAGAATATAAAGGTGCTGTAAGGCATTGCTTACCTTTCAGGTTTCAAGTCTCTAAAGATGATCGTTTAATAGATTGGTTTCAAAAGCTTGAAGACTATTTAATAGAATTCAATAAATATAACTTTACTTCTTTATCACAAGTTCAAGAATGGATAGGTAAAAAAACATTACTATATGATACATCTTTGTCTATTGAAAACAGTGAGATGTTTACTCTTTCTTGCGATTTCAAAATGGGTGAGGTTAGAAGCCATACTAGTAGTAGAACAGCATTAGATATAAAAGTAAATATAGGTTCAAAGATACTTATTACACTTCTATCCAAAGATAACTATTTGGATAGGTTATCTGCTAAACAGTTTCTCTTTCACTTCACAACGCTTATTACTAATCTAATAGAAGTAGGTTTGGAAACAACCATTTATAAGCTACCACTAATTTCTAAGAAACTTGAAAAAGAGATTTTGGAAATCTTAAACCATACTCATACAGACTACCCCGCACACAGCACAGTAGTTGAGCTTTTTCAACAACAAGTAGAACTACATCCAGACAATATTGCAATAGTCTTTGGGGAAGAAATTATAACCTATAATGAACTCAATAAAAGAGCAAATCAACTTGCCCATTATTTGATAGAGATTGGAGTTAACAGAGAGTCTTTAATAGGGCTTTGTATGAAACGTTCTCCATTACTTATAGTAGCTATTTTGGGAATCTTAAAAGCAGGGGGTGCATATGTTCCATTCGATCCAGACTATCCATTAGATAGGTTGATGTTTATGCTTGAAGATACAAATGTCAAAATAGTTCTCACAGAAGATGAGCTAATGGATATTTTTCCTTTACATTTACTACAAACTATCTGTCTTGATAGCAGTTGGAATATATTTGAAGAAAAGAGTAGTGAAAATCCAGTAAAAAGAATAGATGCTGAGAATATAGCTTACATAATGTATACTTCTGGCTCTACTGGCCGACCTAAAGGAGTAGTTGTAGAGCACAAAGCTATTGTTAGATTGGTTAAACAGACCAACTATGCAGTGATGGATGAAAGAGAGACTTTTATTCATATTGCACCAATCTCATTTGATGCCTCAACATTTGAAATATGGGGAAGTCTTCTCAATGGTGCAAAACTTGCCATAATACCAGCACAAACTCCATCACTCAGCGACATTAGCGCAGCTATAAAGAGGCATGGTGTCACAACTCTATGGATTACAACTAGCCTGTTTAACTTAATGGTTGATGAAAAGTTAGAACAACTAGCTTCTCTCAAGCAAATATTAACAGGTGGAGAAGTTGCTTCGGTTTCCCATATGAGAAAGATAGTTGAACAATTGCCACATTGTAGGCTTATTCACTGTTATGGTCCAACAGAAAGTACTACTTATGCAACCTGTCTTTCTGGTGTCAGTAGTGAAGACCTCAATGATACAGTTTCAATAGGAAGACCTATTTCAAATACAACAATCTATATACTCAACCAAGATATGCAGATGGTTCAATTAGGAATGTTTGGTGAGATATTTATTGGTGGTGATGGTCTTGCAAGAGGTTACAATAATCAACCTGTCCAAACAGCAGAGAAGTTTGTTCCCAATCCTTTCAGCAAGAAGCCAGGAGATAGGCTCTATCGTACAGGCGATATAGCAAGGTTTCTACCAGACGGAAAGATCGACTTTTGGGGACGTGCTGACAATCAAGTAAAAGTTCGTGGCTTTCGTATTGAGCTTGCAGAAATAGAAACAACACTTGTCAAACACCAGGCAATTAAAGATGCGATAGTAACTGTCAGAACTGTAGAAACTGGCAAGCAACTTGTTGCATATATCAAATCTTCCGAGAGCTTGGCAATTACTGAGCTACGTAGTTTTCTAAGTACCTATTTACCAGATTATATGATCCCATCAAGTTTTGTAGTTCTAGAAAGCTTTCCGCTTACATTGAATGGTAAAGTGGATCGCAATGCTCTACCACTTCCTGAAGATATGTGTCTATCGGTAAATGCAGATTACAAGGAAGCTACTACAGAGGAAGAAAAAGTTTTAGTAACTGCCTGGCGTGAAGTTCTTGGTGTTGCTCAGGTAGGTATAGACGATAACTTCTTTGAGCTTGGTGGTGACTCCATCAGAGTAATTCAAGTTTTGACAAAGGTTGAAGGTGAAGGTTTTAGTTTCAGCCTTGAAGACTTCTTTGACACACAAACAGTACGTGCCTTGGCTCCAAAACTTGAAAGAAAGCTTGTAGAAAGAGAAGAAGAAGATCGGGTAGTACCATTTGGTCTTATTTCACCAGAAGATAGAATACTTATACCAAACGGTATAGAAGATGCCTATCCTTTAGCTATGATACAGATGGGTATGTTATTTCATAGTGAATTTGATAGTGATAGCATTCTCTATCATGAAGTTTTTAGCTATCATCTGCGAGCACCTTTTGACCTAGAAGCTTTGAAAGTCTCTATTCAAGAACTGATTGCCCGTCATGATATACTGCGAACATCTTTTCATTTAACAGATTTTAGCCAACCTTTACAGTTAGTACATAGAGATGTGGATGTTCCAATATTGTTTGTTGATATCTGTAAAGCTTTGGATCAAGAGGCAGTTATTTTTGACTACTGTGAAAAAGAGAAGACAAACAAATTTCAGTGGAATCAAGCACCACTTCTGCGCTATGCGATCCATCAACGTAGCCAAGAAACTTTTCAGTTTACTATTACTTCTCACCATATAATTTTAGATGGCTGGAGTTTTTCAATTCTTATAGCAGAGCTTTTTCAACTCTACCTTTCAAAACTTGGAAAACTTTCTCCACCAGACCAGCCTTCGGTCTATACCTATAAAGACTATATAGCTTCAGAGCAGAAAGCTCTTAGGTCTGAAGAAGGTATGAAGTTTTGGGAAAGTATAATGCAAGGCTTTACCTTTACCAAACTACCAAGAATATCAGGAAAGTTACAAACAAAGAAGACCGAACAATATAAGAATGCTAATGTTTCTATATCAGAAGATACTTCTAAAAAAATCCTTGAGCTGTCTAAAAAGCTAGGTGTATCTCTTAAAAGTATACTACTTGCCATACACCTTAAAGTCCTAAGTGTATTAAGTAACCAGAACGATGTACTCACAGGGATGGTCTCACACAGTAGGCCAGAAGTGGCAGATAGTGAAAGAATTGTTGGGCTTTTTCTAAACACAGTGCCATTCAGATTGATTATTGAAGAAGGACTTTGGAGTGATTTTATCCACAGTGTCTTTCAGTTAGAACAGAAAATGATGCGTTTTAGAAGTTACCCATTTGCAAAGATTCAACAAAGATATGGAAAGCAGGCAATCTATGAAACAGGCTTTAACTATACTCACTTTCATGCTTTAGAAGGGTTAAAACAATTGGAAAGGATAGAAGTGTTAGGTGGCAGTGGCTTTTCAGAAGCTGGATTAACACTTTGGATAGACTTTGGTGTGGATATAACTTCTGGTAAAGTTACAGCAATGGTCACGGTCGATGCCGATGAGATAACCGAAGCGCAGATGCTCGACATCAGTAAGTACTATGAGATTGTTACTGAACAAGTTGCCAATAATCCTCACAGTAATCATCAAACTTTTAGCATAATCTCTGAACAAGAAAAGAAAAAAATATTATTTGAGTGGAATCGACAAGATAATAAAATAGGTAGTTGTAGAAGTGTTGTTGAACTGTTTGAATTGGCTGCGGAAAAATATCCAGAAAAAATTGCTGTAGTGTATGAACAAAATCAATTGACTTATAAAGAATTGAATGAAAGGGCAAATAAGGTTGCAAGCTTTTTACGAAAACAGAAGATAGAACCAGAAACTCTTATTGCTATTTCCATGGATCGCTCCATAGAGATGATAGTATCACTACTTGGAGTGATAAAAGCTGGAGCTGCCTATCTTCCTATAGATTCATCCTATCCAAAAGCTAGAATTGACTTTATGCTGGCAAACTCTAAAGCCAAACTTGTTCTTACTCAAAAGAGATTAACTCCAATTTTTCAGAATTATAAAATCTTCTGTCTGGATTCAGATTGGGAAATACTTACTAAGGAAAGTAGTGAAAATAGAAAAGGTGGTTTTGAACTAGATAGCCTAGCATATACAATTTATACTTCTGGTTCAACAGGTACACCAAAAGGTGTTATGATTTCACATAGAGCTATAGGGATATATAATGAATGGATGTTAGAAAATAAGATATTTTCCCCTACAGATAAAGTTTTACAAACAGCCTCTTTCAGCTTTGATACTTCTGTATGGGACTTTTTCGGAACTCTTTCATCTGGGGCATGCTTAGTACTTGTTAGGGAGGAAGGGAAGTATGACCCACAGTATCTGGTTTCACTTATAACAAGACACAAGATAACGAAACTACAGGTAGTGCCTTCATTACTACAGGTTCTACTTGCAGAAGAGTCATTTAAAGAGTGTAAGACGTTAGAAGTTGTCTATGCTGGTGGAGAGGTTTTAAGTAAAAATCTGAAAGATAAGTTCTATGAAACTCTTAATATAGAACTTTATAACACATATGGTCCAACAGAAGTAACTATTGATACAACTTATTGGAAATGCTCCCAGCAAGATGAGATTATTCCAATAGGGTATTCAGTAGCAAATACAGAGGTATACATTCTTGACAAACATTTAAATCCTGTTCCAGTAGGTGTTACAGGTGAATTATATATTGCTAGTGACAGGTTAGCTCGTGGTTATTTGAATTGTCCTGATTTGACTTCTGAGAAATTTATTCCAGATCATTTAGGCAACAGAAATGGTGGAAGGCTCTATAAAACTGGAGACTTAGCAAGGTTTTTAGAGAATGGTGCAGTGGAATTTCTAGGAAGGTTAGATAATCAAGTAAAGATAAGAGGTTATAGAATTGAACTTGGTGAGATTGAGAAGGTAATTGAAACCTATCAAGCTGTAAGTAAAGCAATTGTTACTGTAAATGACGAGACTAAAAATATTAAGTTGATAGCATATATAGTTAAGAAAGATAATGAGTCTTTTTCTTTAGAAGAGTTGTTGGAAGTGTTAAAAATAAAACTTCCATCTTATATGATTCCAACAAGCTTTCTACTACTTGAAGCTCTGCCTTTAACTCCAAATGGAAAGATAGATTATCGAAGTTTACCAAAAGTACAACCTCAAGCCTCATCTTTAGAATATGTTGCTCCAAGCAATACTGTTGAAGAAGAGATAGTTAAGATCTGGCAAGAAGTTCTAGGTATTGAAAAGATTGGAACTACAGACAATTTCTTTGACATAGGAGGACATTCTATTGCTGCAGTACAAATCATCTCTAAGTTGAATAATCTTAGAAAAATCAAACTGCCTATCAGTATACTGTTTGAGAAATCTACTGTTTCTGAACTTGCAAAAGCTGTAAATGGTAAAACAACTTCTGAAACTGTTGTAGCAATAAAAGCAGAAGGTAGTAAGATCCCAATATTTTGTATTCATCCCATTGGTGGAAGTGTCTTTTGCTATAAAGAGCTTGCTGAAAAATTCGATGTTGATAGACCTGTGTATGGCTTACAGTCCATAGGCTTTGTTGATAGTAGCAGTTCTCATAAAACCATAGAAGAGATGGCTTCAAAATATATTGAAGATATCAGAAAGATAGATCAAAGAGGTTCTTACATCTTGGCTGGTTGGTCAATGGGTGGTGTTATAGCTTTTGAAATTGCAAAACAGCTACAGAGATCTGGTCAGAGAGTAGAGCATCTATTTCTGTTGGATTCTAGAATTTCTAAGCCACAAGAAAATATGAGTGATGATGAGATTATTTTAGACCTTGGAGTTAATTTAGGGTTTTCTATAGCAGAGTTTGAAGAACAGAAAGAGTTTTACCTCAGCCTATCATTTGATGAGAAGATGGATTGGCTCTTGTCAAAAGCTAGAAATTTACAAAATGACTTAGGTCTCAAAGATGTAGAAGGTATTTTACAGATATACAAAACAAATCTGGCTGCTTTAAAAAATTACAAACTGGATTACTTTGAAGGCAAAGCTGTTCTAGTTAATGCTATAGGTCAAGAAGGAGAAGACTTTGACCAGAGAACAGATCAATGGAAAGCAGTGATAAAACAAGTCAACAAACACGATGTAGATGGGGATCACTACAGTTTTCTTCAATCTCCACACATCGACAATCTAGTTAAAATTTTAAGAGAATATTTAGATTAAAGGAGTAGTAAAATGAGTGATAATGTTGATACAACAATCTACAAGGTAGTTGTGAACCATGAGGAGCAGTATTCCATATGGCCTATTGATAGAGAAAACCCTCTTGGCTGGAATAATGCTGGTAAGAGTGGTCTAAAACAAGAATGTTTAGACTATATAAAAGAGGTATGGACTGATATGAGACCATTGAGCCTTAGAAAAAAGATGGAAGCAGTTAAATAAAAGGGTAAAGCATGACAAATCCATCTGCAAATGGGTGGTTTCTAAAGCACAATATTAAGCCACACGCTAAACTACGCCTATTTTGTCTGCCTTATGCAGGGTCTGGAGCCACTATTTTTCGTCCGTGGCTCAACCGTTTTTCTGACCTTGAGATTATACCTGTGCAGTATCCAGGACGAGAGAATAGAATTCGTGAACCCCTACTGAAGAACATATTAGGGTTAGCTAATCTGCTAGCAGAAAATATATATTGTGATAAACCTTTTGCTCTCTTTGGTCATAGTATGGGCGCACTTCTAGCTTTTGAACTTGCTCATCGACTCAGAGCGTTGAATAAGATGGCTCCAGAATGGCTTTTTCTTTCTGCAAGCTGCCATCCAAGTTTTCGCAAAAAAGTCAAGCAAAGCTATCTACTTAGTGATAAAGAGCTTGTAGAAGAACTTTCTACCCTAAATGGAACACCAAGACAGGTGCTAGAGAATGAAGAGTTAATGCAACTTGTTTTACCAATTATTAGAGCAGATTTTGAAGCAGTACAAACCTATAAGCCTTCTAGTAGTTTGCCACTTGATATTCCAATCACTGTCTTTGGTGGCTATCAAGACAATGAAATAACTGAAGAGAGTTTAGAAGGTTGGCAAGTAGAGACTAGAAAGAGCTTTAACAGAAAAATGTTTACAGGCGATCACTTTTTCATACATACTCAGGAAGTAATAGTGCTAGACGAAATACACAAACAACTACAGGATCTATTATGAGATCCATTGCCTATTTTGGAGTTCCATTAGCTGCTGAAAGAGCCAAAGATAGTAGTAAATTAACGCCTATAGCAGGCTTTAGTGTAGCTGAAGCCGAGCTAGTTAAATCTTTATTGCTATATGGTTCTTATGAAAACTACTTTTTCATTTGTAGATCTTCAGGCTCTATAAATGAAGCAAAAGAGCTACTTTTTACCTATCCTAATAATGATCGTACCGAAGTTGTTAGTATAGCAGAGTTTGAAAAGATAAAAGCTTATGAAAGAGTTATTCTCTTGAGTGCGTCAAGCATTTTGAGCGAACTAATTCAAGCTAGAAAGTTATTGGATCGCCCTAAATATCCTATTGTAGGTTTTACTCATGCCCTTAGTTATCTGATAGGACTTCCTCATATTTTGAACCTTCTTTTAGAACAAGTTAACATTTTTGATGCAATTATTTGTACAAGTAGTGCTGGGAAAATGTCTGTTGAAAAGCTTTTTGAATCAACGTCAAGCTTTATTTCGCACAGATTTGGCTTTACACCACATTACAAAGGGAAGCTACCTGTAGCTCCTCTTGGCATAGATACAGAAATCTATTACCCTCGTGACAAAGCCGAAGCTAGGAGTAGGTTTTCTATTCCACAAGAAAAAAAAGTGTTTCTTTATTTAGGACGTTTTTCAGATATTGACAAAATGGATCCCTTCCCTCTGCTTATTGCTTTTGCTAAAACATTTGCTGCAGACAAAGAAAAACCGTTTCTTATACTATCTGGTGATGATACTCACTTAAACCTGACAAAAACTTTGCAAAACTTTGCAGTAGATCTTGGCTGTAGTGATATGGTCAAAATTCTTCCAGATATTTCTAGCCAAGACAAGCCTTGGCTCTATTCTGCAGCAGACTGTTTTGTATCAATAAGTGATAGTGTTCAAGAAACTTTTGGGCTAACTGTAATAGAAGCTATGGCTTCAGGGCTTCCTGTTATTGGGTCAGATTGGAGTGGTTATAAAGAATCAGTAAAAGATGGTGTAACAGGAATACTTGTCCCAACGTACTCTGCCAAACAGTGTATGGATACTGTGAGTAGTGCTGCTCCGATTGTTGGTGAAGGAATGTCTCAATGGTTATTGGGACAATCGATAGTTGTAGATATTGCTCATCTCTCATCTGCCCTTAGATTTATGGCTGAAAATGACTTTAGTAGGATAGAAATGGGCAGACAAGGTCGCAAAGTAGCTACTGAAAAATATTGCTGGCGAGAAGTGATAAAAAGGTATGAAACAATATGGGAAGATCTATTCGAGGTTGCAAACAGTGCTACACCAGTTATAGATCCTTTAATCAACGGAATAACTTCACTGCATCATAGCAAAGTATTTGACCATTATCCTACAGGTTCTATATCACTGGAAACCGAGCTAGAGATCACTCAGTTTGGATTTGAAATCAGTAGAGAAAGGATGGAGAAACTATTGCAGCAACGCTATATGTTTTTTGATGTAGATATTTTTAAACAGATACTTTCTATTTTTATAAGGCATCAAAAAATGAATACTAAAACAGTGGTCAAATATTTAGCCTTAGACTTTGAAGTAACTACTGAAGCCATTTTTCAGTATATTGTGCGGTTGGTAAAATATGGCTTGTTAGACACTTCTTCAAAGAAGACATAGTTTTGCCTTGAACCACTCATCTTTACTAAACTTCCATTCACCTCAAAAATGCCTACTAACATTAAAAACTACTTTTATTTATTTGTAATATTCGTTAATTGAACAGCTTTCACTTAAAGAGAGTATTTGGATGGAAAATATCAAGAGTTTTTGGTATGAGATAGCTTGGTTTGCTGTTCAAACAAAACCAAATCAAGAGTCTATAGCAGCATTAAATGTTAGCCGTTACAACCTTGAATATATGCTGCCACAAGTGAAGCAAGAAAGAGTTGTTTATGGTGTGACCAGAATCGTAATCCGTTCACTTTTTAGCAACTACATGTTTGTAAAGTTTGAACCTGCTCTCTATCTTCATTTGTTACAAAATACACGTGGCATTAGACGTGTTGTTTGTGCTGGGGATGACCCGATTGTTGTTGATCAAAAAATAATTGATCAGATTAGAAAACGGATAGGTAATGATGGATATGTATATTTAGATAAGGAGCGAAAACCCAGTATTGGTGAGAAGGTAGTAGTAAATAATGGTATTTTTCAAGGTATGGTAGGTGTGTTTGAACAACAACTGAACGGCCAGAAAAGGGCAAAAATTCTTTTAGAAACTATACAGGCTAGGCTTCTTGTAGATACTGATCAAATCAAAGCTGCAGCCGCGAGATAATGGAAAAAGGTTATAGTCAATGAAATTACTTAAAATAGATTCTATTCTGCTCCCTGTTTTATTGGTACTTTCTATTTTTGTGGGCACTGCTATTGCAACAGAGAGTAACGAAGCAGCTTTGGCCAAGTCAGTAACAATATATCGGGACGAATATGGAGTTCCCCACATCTATGCATCTACTGATGCTGCAGCTATTTTTGGCTACATTTATGCACAGGCAGAAGACAGTTTTGCACAACTTGAAGAAAACTACATATATGCTTTGGGACGTGGGGCAGAAATCGATGGTGAAGCAGTTCTGGCTAGTGACATCCTCAACCGTACTCTTGAAATCTCTAAGTACTCAATTGAAGAGTACAGAAACGCAAATCCGAAGATGAGGGCTATATATGATGCTACGTCAGCAGCACTGAACTACTTTTTGGAAAAGAATCCACAAGTTAAGCCGCGTTTAATTAACAAATTTGAACCCTGGCATACGCTTGCTTTTAGTCGCTATGCACTCTACCAGCTTTTTATTTTCGGTCAGACAGGTTTAGATATTACAGAACTACTAAAATCTGTAGAGAACAGGCAGAAGGTTGTAGGATCAAATGCTTGGGCTATTTCTGCAAAGAAGAGTCTTTCTGGCAAAACAATCCTGTTTATTAACCCACACGTACCTTTTTTTGGCTCTTTTCAGTACTATGAAGGCCATTTGCACAGCATGGAAGGGTTAAATATATATGGAGCTACTTTTTTAGGAGCACCTTTCCCTGCATTGGGACACAATACTAACCTAGCTTGGAGTCATACTGTCAATGAGCCAGATATATATGATATATATGTTGAAAAGTTTGACGATCCAGCCAATAAGCTCAACTATAGATATGGGGATACTTACAGAAAGGCTACGGCTTGGGAAGAAGAGATAAAAATTAAAACAGCAAGTGGTTTTGAAACTAAAAGAATAACTCTTGTAAAGACTCATCATGGACCAGTTATTGCTAACAATGAGTTAGGTACTTTGACGCTAAAGCTTGCTAAAATCCAGGAAGGTGGGATTTTACAGCAGTGGTATGAGATGGGAAAAGCAAACTCTTTTGAGGAGTTTAAGTTGGCTTTGTCAAAACTTTCCTTACCATTTTTCAATACTGTATATGCTGATAGACAAGGAAATATATATTATCTATATGGAGGAGCTATTGCGAAACGATCTGGTGAGTTTGACTGGTCACGGCCTGTCGATGGAACCACACCAAAAACAGAGTGGCAAGGTTATCATACACTCGATGAACTTCCACAATTGATAAATCCTAAAGAAGGCTATATACAAAATTGTAATCAGACCCCTTTTTTGACTACAGACCTAGAAAACCCAGAAAAGTCCAACTATCCAGTTTATATCTCTCGTGAAGGGGATACAGCACGAGCGAGGATGTCACGGAGGCTACTATCTTCTAGAAAGAAGTTTTCTTTGGCTCAAGTTGCAAGGCTTGCTTTTGATACTGGAGTAATAGAGGCAGAGGAGTATCTGCCACCACTTTTTCAAGAGTTTGAGGAGTTGCGCAAAGCAGAAAGGGAACGAGCCTTGAAACTTACTCCAATAATTGCTGAGCTTAAAAGGTGGAATAAGATAAGTAGCATAGATTCTACTGCAATGACGGTATTTACTCTTTGGCTAGAACGTTTTGCTGGGTTAGAAAATCAGACAGAGAAGTGGGTGAAGATAGCTGCTTTAGAAGATGTAGTTTTGGGGCTAGAAAAGTCATTTGGTACTTGGAAAGTGGCTTGGGGAAGGATAAATAGGCTTCAGCGAACAGACTCAAACAAAGAGCAAGGTTTTAGTGACAATGCAAAAAGTCTTGCTGTTGCAGGTGGTCCAGGGTGGGTAGGGACTATTTTCAGTTTTTACACTCGACCAGAAGAGAACCAAAAGGCACGTTATGGAATAGCAGGTCATTCTTTTGTTGGTGTTGTGGAACTTGGAGCAAACATTAGAAGCTATTCTATATATGTTTTTGGGCAAAGCTCAAACCCAAAATCTCCACACTTTTTTGATCAAGCTACTCTCTATACCAAAGGTAGATTTAAAAAAGTACATTTTTCTTTAGCAGAAGTTAAAGTCTATGCAAAGTATATCTATAGGCCAGGAGAGAACGTAAAGAAGTAACAACACTATTGATTTAGCAGCTTTGTCCACACTGCTACTATATCGGATTCTTCCTTTTGTAAAGAGTAAGTACTATTAATAAAGACTGAAGCCTTTTTGGCTTGTGCCCTTATTAGGTCAGGATTTTTCTCATATGCTGATATAACCTTCTCAACATTTTTTGCAAAATTGATCACATCTGGCTGTTGTACAGGATAACAAAAGCTTGTATTAAAAAACTCTTTCCCTCCCATACCATCATAACCAACTACAATACAACCACAAGACATAGCTTCTGCTGCTAACAAACCAAAGCCTTCACCATTTACAAAACTTAAAAATATAGATGACTCTTTCAAAATCTCTGCTACTTCTTTCTCAGACTTTGCAGAGATAGGTACAAGCTGATAATCTGCAATAGTTCCTCTAAATTTCAAAATATTTATAACTTGTACTAGGTCATCATAATTTTTATTTGTGCTGAAAGCTATCTGCTTTTTCTTTTCGCTACTGTACTGAAAAATATTGGGGTCTATAGCATTGTGTATTCTGAAGATAGTAAGTT
>JAEUQL010000510.1 GCA_016789295.1 Blastocatellia bacterium
GAAACTTTGTCTGTCTTGCTGAAGGTCTTTCAATCAATGGTTGGAATTCAGTCATTAATATTGTTCTTAATGGCACTTTCTATTGCAGCCGTGCTGCAGGTTTGCAGATGATGAAGCAAAAACGCGGCAAGATACTCAACATAGTTGCTACTTATGCTTGGACAGGTGGTCCTGGAACTATTCACAGTGCTTGTGCAAAAGCTGGTGTTATAACAATGACTCAGACACTTGCTGTTGAGTGGGCACGCCACAACATCAGAGTCAATGCCCTTGCTCCTGGTCCTATAGAGGAGACAGGAGCAGCAAAGCTTTGGGCAATGCCTGGTGTATACGAGGCCATAAAGAAGGGTATCCCTTTACGAAGATTTGGAACTGTTGAAGAGATGGCAAATATTTGTGCATTTCTTGTTTCAGACATGGCCGATTACATCAATGGTGAAGTTATAGTTGCCGATGGTGGTGGTTGGTTAAACAAAGGGGTTTTCACCCTCGAAGGTATGGATGAGTAGATTGGTAGATTGATTAGGGAGCTGTTTATGGATTTTGACCTGACGGATGTTCAACAGGAATACTTAAAGTCTTTGCGTCAGTTTCTCCGTGTGGAAATAGCTCCCAATGTCAAGGCAATCGAAGACAGTACAGAGATACTGCGTTCCAATTTAGAAAAGCTTGCTCACTTTGGCCTCTCATCCCTATCTTTTCCTGAAGAGTATGGTGGAAGTAGCGCAGATGCTGTAACAAACATTCTTGCTTGGATAGAGCTTGCCCGCGTCTGTCCATCAACATTTCTTTCGATGGGTGCAAGCACTGGTCTTTGTGGTTACACCATACTGAAGACAGGTAATCAAGCACAAAAAAGTAAATACTTAAAACAGATAGGAAGTTGTAAGCTTATAGGTGCAATGGCAATGACAGAACCAGCAGCAGGTTCAGATCTAGCATCTATAAAGACCAGAGCTGTGAAAAGAGAAGGGGGCTATCTACTAAATGGCTCAAAGCTCTACTGTACAAACGGTTCGATTGCTGATGTTGTTGTGGTGCTTGCATTAACAGGTGAAAAGAGAGGCCCTCACTCGATGAGTCTCTTTATTCTTGACAAAGACTGTTCTGGTTGGAGTTCTGGCCCTGCACTTGACAAACTAGGTGTTAGAGGCTCACCTACAAGTGCTCTCTATTTTGATGACTGCTTTGTGCCAGAAGAGAATCTTTTGGCTCAAGAAGGAGAAGGGTTTTACCGCACGATGGAATGTTTAACGTTCTTTCGGATTGGAATGGCCTGTTTTTCTCTTGGGATAGCAAAAGCGAGCCTTGATGAAGCTTTCAAATATGCAAACGAGCGTGAAGCCTTTGGGCAGAAAATATATAACTTTCAAGATGTTAGTTTTAAGCTTGCAGAGTCGAAAGCAGAGATAGATGCTGCAGAGATGCTTATTCTAGCTGCTGCAGCGAAATTCCAGTCTGGTGCAGATGCATCAACTGAAGCTTCTATAGCTAAACTATTTTCTTCAGAAGTGGGTAAGCGTGTCGCCGATGCGGCACTACAGATTCATGGGGGCGCAGGCTACATCAAAGACTACCGCATAGAGCAGCTCTATCGTGATGCACGCCTTGGAGAGATTGGGGAAGGCGTGTCAGAAGTTCAAAGAATGCTGATAGCAAGAAGCCTCCTAAAATAGCCATCTCAAATAATCCTATTCAATGGTCAAGTGGATCTAATTGGCTAAGAGTCGTTCAAAAATCAGGGTTCGTAAGCTACCTTGAGCGAGGCGTTTGGATACCTGTCTCTTTTTTTGGTAGATTTGTGTGAAAACGAAAATCACAAATCGGATGACCTTGTGCAATAGTCTGGGAGCGACTGAGTATCACTCCCCACAAACCTGCCATATGATGGTCGAGAGAGCAGGCTGCTGCAGAAGTCAGCTCCGCAACGCCTTGATCCTTGAAATATTTTGCTAATGGACAGACAAGTATGTCAAAAGCCACTTCATTTGGGCTGTGGATCTTACGCCGCTGAAACGGTGCGCTAAAGACAAGCAAAAACATCAAATCGACCATCCATTCTATTCGAGCCATTAGGTTGCGGCTGCGAAGCTGTGACACACGGAACATGACTGCAATATTCGAGCCAAATACAGACCAATTTATTTTCTCGATAAGCTCTTTGGCTGAAGACTCTGAAACTCCTTCTTCCTGTAATGAACGATAGAGGGCGCAGTCCCATTCCATGTAGTGAATGAGATAGTTTGTGCCAAATGAGTACTGTGGACGCTTCGATGCCAGGGTTTTTTGGTGCTCCAAAGTTTTGTTCCAAATTCGTTTCACTTCATCTGGCTTCACGAATTCTCTTAATGCCAACAGAGTATGGTGTTTGAAAGCCATCTTTGGAAAAAAGAATAATAGTGTCTCTAACATATGTACCCTTACTGTTTCTTTTCCGGTTTTGTTCATTTTGCTCCTGCTTTAACTTTTTCAATTGTACTTTCTGTTTCCAGACTTTGGCCTCTTGGTGTCGCCAATTCTCGCCGTTGCGGCTATGGACGTGTGGAGCGTTTTCACGCTGGGTTTGCCGACTGTGGCTCGCGGTACAACCGAACATCACACCGTTTCTCACAAAATTAGCTTATATGAAGTCTGACGTGTGTAAGTAGCGTATGGTAGAGTGGGTGATGTCCAACTTGCGAGATCGCTAAGCCCACATAATGGAAATCACCCAAAAAGCAGTGTATCAAAATCGATCAGCAGATAGATTGTCTGTTTAGCATTGTAGTTTCCAGAACAAACTGCGATAGATACTACAGCGCGATGGCGATGTTTTGCCTTACCAGTAGCACGTTCTTTTCAGTCAATGTAGGGTCATCTGAGATGTACAAAGCGGCAATCTTCTTTCGATCTAATAGAATACAGCAAGTTGACCCACCAAATGCAAAATAGCCAATCTCTTCTCCTCGTTTTACTAACTGGCCTTCTTCAATTGTCGGCATGCAGGAAGAAACTTCTGTCAAACCAACGAACACCAAAGCGACCTGCCCAATACTCGGATTTTCAGCCTCGATGAAGATGATTGTCCTAGTATTGACGTGGCTCAGGAATGGAAACGATTTAGCGTAGTCTTGATCTGGAGATGGTGGTGCAAAGAAATACCCTGGAACCGTCTGCACTTTCTGTATATTACCTGTTATGGGTGAGTGCCATCGATGATAATTGAATGGCATCAAGACTATCTGCACTGCAAGTCCGTTGATGAAGGGTTGAAGCAGGTGACTGTCGGCCTTCTCGGCGAGA
>JAEUQL010000511.1 GCA_016789295.1 Blastocatellia bacterium
TGGGTAGCGGTTCCCAGTTTCTAAGCCGCAGTTCTTTGAGTCCTTGAAAAAGCCCACAATCTACCATAGTTTTGCTTCCATTATGGCAGAGCACGTACTTTGAGCCTGTTACTGTCTTTGTTGCACCAAGAAAGTGTATCTGAGCCATCTTTAGAACCCTCCCCAAATCTTATATTTCCTACAACCTGTAAAAAAGAAGCTTATTCAAACAGTCCACAATTATCTGTGGTTCATTGACAGAAAGCTACATAAATCTTGAGACAAGTTACTGCAAAGTGTAACTCAGTAAAGTTAAAATCTCTGTTGGTAGTAGCTGGGCTTGCAGTTCGGCTTTATGGCCAACGATTACGGTCTTGGTAAGGATCGTGATAGATGTAACGGCGGTTGTTCTGCCACCTATCCCATATTACATCTCTATCGGCGTGTCTATGGTTTGGTTTTTTGAAAATGAAAACCATCAGCACTCCAGCTACAAAGCCTCCAATATGTGCCCACCACGCAACTCCACTCGACTGTGCAGACTCAACACCAAGGCTGAGTGCGCCAGCAACAAACTGTTGAAGGAACCAGAAAAGTAGAAACAGTAGTGCAGGAACTTCGAAAAATTGAAGAAATATAAACACCGGCAGTAGTACTAAAACACGAGCACGTGGATACAAGATGAGGTATGCACCCAAGACTCCTGCTATTGCTCCACTTGCTCCAAGGCTTGGAATTGGAGAATCAGAATTGGTCAGTATGTGCGCAGCCGTTGCTGCCAAACCGCAAAGTAGATAGAAGAGTAGGTAACGGAAGTGCCCCATTCTGTCTTCAACATTGTCACCAAAAACCCACAAATAGAGCATATTTCCTATCAGGTGAAGCCAGCCGCCATGCATAAACATAGAGGTTAGAAGAGGAACCCAAAGTTGTGGATAGATAAATATTGCTGTTGTTTGTCCTGCTTGTACAGCAGCACTGTAGCGCATAGGCACAACAGCAAAGGTTCTGATAAATTCTTCCAATTGTGTACCAAGTGACAGCTCATAAAGAAATACAACTGCATTGACCACTATCAATGCTACTGTAACAAATGGATAAGTTCTTGATGGGATACTGTCTCTTATTGGTATCAATCTCTCTACTCCAAAATGACTCTGTTTAAGTCTTGACCTACAGTCTGATTATAGACCTTCTAATGGATAGTTGGGCAGCTAGTAATAAAAAATTTTTGCCTAAGTACTGGTCGAAATAGAAGTTTTGTGGCTAAATCATAAGCTATGAAAAAACATATTCTACTTCTACCTGTAATAGTTTTTGCACTTCTTTTAACATTCTGTATGGAAAAGAGAGCAGACACACCTTCCAAAAATGAAGCTTTTAATAGCCTTGTTGATAAATTTTTTGATGATACTTTCACCCAATATCCAACTTGGGCAACATTTATGGGGTTGCATCAGTATGATACGAAGTTGGAAGATCATTCTAAAGCTGTTCGTGATTCCTACATTGCCAAACTGAAAGAGTATCAGAAACAGTTCACAGCTATTGAGGCAAAGGATCTCGATGAAGTAGCAGAGATAGACCGCGAGTTGGTAATCAGTCACATCAAGTCGCAGCTATTTGAGCTTGAAGAGATGCGTTCTTGGGAGCGTAATCCTGACATCTATAGTGGTGGAGTTACACAATCTGTCTTTGGGTTGATGAGCCGTGAATTTGCTTCTGCACAAGAACGGCTCAAGGCTGTGATAGCTCGTGAGCAACAAGTACCAAAGTTTTTCGAAACAGCACGTACAAACCTTAAAAACCCACCAAAAATCTTTACAGAGATTGCACTTGAGCAGATAGAAGGAATTATAGCCTTCTTTGAAAAAGACGTTCCTTTGGCATTTAAAGATGTTAATGATGAAAAATTGAAACAAAAGTTTACTGAGTCAAACAGTAAAACTATCGAAGCACTCAAGAGTTATGAAAAGTTTCTTAAAGAAGACCTTTTGCAAAGGTCAAATGGGGATTACAAAATAGGTGCAGAGAAATATCTTAAGAAGTTGTTGTATGATGAAATGGTAGATATTTCGTTAGAAAGACTTCTGCAACTTGGTTACGAGAACTTAAGGGAAAATCAAGAGAAATTTAAGGAAGTAGGGGCAAAACTGGATGCTAGCAAGACTCCTTCAGAAATACTTGCAGATCTTGGAAAACACCATCCAGCACCAGAGAAACTGCTTGATGAGACAAGAAGCATGCTTGATGGAATAAAACAGTTTATTGTTGACCACAAGATCGTCACTATTCCATCACCTGTTCCACCCATTGTCAAAGAAACTCCTCCATTTATGCGTGCTCTAACATTTGCTTCTATGGATACGCCCGGAGCTTACGAGACAAAAGCAAAAGAAGCTTACTACAACATAACGCTTCCTGAAGCTGATTGGCCAAAAGAGCGCGTTGAAGATCATATGGCAGGCTTCAACTATGGCACAATAGCAAGCACCTCCATCCATGAAGCCTATCCAGGCCACTACATACAATTTCTTTGGGTACAAAAAGCACCAACAAAAGTCAGAAAAATTCTGGGTTGCTCTTCCAATGCCGAAGGATGGGCACACTATACAGAACAGATGATGCTTGATGAAGGCTATGGCAAAGAGGACTTACATCTGAAGCTTGGTCAACTACAAGACGCTCTGCTGAGAAATGCTCGCTATATTGTGGGTATAGAGATGCATACAGGCAAGATGAGTTATGAGGAGGCTATAGAGTTCTTTGTCAAAGAAGGCTATCAATCAAAGGCAAATGCTGAAAGAGAAGTCAAGCGTGGAACTTCTGACCCAACATATCTTGTATACACTCTAGGAAAACTCCAGATACTAAAACTTAGAGAAGATTATAAAAAAGTTCGTGGTGAGAAGTTTAGCCTTCAAGACTTTCATGACACATTCTTAAAACAAGGGTTTCCACCTATCAAATTGATACGCCGAATAATGATAGGTGATGAGAGTTCTGTACTGTAGGTTAGGTTAAAGCTTAAGGGGTAAAGTTTATGAAAAAAGCTCTATACATTCTACTTACAGTAACTCTACTTCTCATTGCTGTTTTTCTATTTAACCTTTTTCGCTTTGATTCAAAGCAACTTCCTCACACAGATACAACTTCTCTGCAAGTCGATGCTGGCGCATTAGATCGTTTTGCCCAGTCACTTAGGTTCAAAACAGTCTCTAATGAGGCTGCTAGGGATTTTGACCAAGAAAGCTTTGAAGCCTTTCATAACTATCTTCAATCGAGCTTTCCTCTTATTCATC
>JAEUQL010000512.1 GCA_016789295.1 Blastocatellia bacterium
TTTTAATAACACGTGGAAAGTCTTCATAAAGAGTAAGTTTGAGATGCGGATACTGCTTATCATCTTTTAGCATTACATTATATTTTGGGCGATGTAGCTTGATCAGGTTACTTTCTAAAATCAGTGCCTCAAGTTCTGTGTCTGTCACTATATAATCAAAATCGTGTATTTGTGTTACTAGCTGGGCTGTTTTTGCATCAAGACTTCTAGAACTTTGAAAATAGTAACGAACTCTATTACGAAGGTTTTTGGCTTTTCCTACATAAATGATCTTATCTGATTGATTCTTATGTAGATAACAGCCTGGGCTTTGGGGAAGGGATGCCACTTTTTCAACAAGTGTCATAGTTGAAGCGGTTTTTTGTTTCTTAGGAGGCATTTGAGACTTCACCTTTTTCTTAAATTAATAAGCTCTTTTTAATGCATGTATATATCTTCTATGAAAGAAGAACTATCTTTTACAACTCTCAAGTCAAATCTTGCTTGTCCTTAAGCATCTTTTATACGTCTTGCTTAGCCTTTTCCATCCCTTTAATCACCTTTTATATCTTTTGAATAAAGTCCTGCATCTCTTGACACAGGCTTTGTATCCCTTTAGTAACTTTTTACATAACCGTTCTTATCTTTTGTAGATATGAAGGCATCTTCTGCAAAAGATATTTATGAAGTTAAATCCTTTGAATAATTTTTACTAATTCCACATAAACATGGCCTATTCTTTCTGCCCATTAACTTTTGGAATTGGGTTGCTTGACCTTTACTGTGTGTGACTTTAGACTCACGTCTTACATTTGTAGGAGACAGTATATAGATCAGAGGCTAGAGTCGTATGCATAATCTTTTCAATTCGTTACAAGAATTTAGTTTCTCAGCAGGCCAAACGGCAAAGTTTTACTCTCTACCACAACTTGAAAAAGAAGGTATTGGGGCTATATCAAAACTTCCAGTAAGTATCCGCATTGTACTTGAATCTGTTCTTCGTAACTATGATGGTGTGAAGATAACAGAAAACAATGTTAGAGCACTCGCAAATTGGCAACCAAATGCAGAGCGCACAGAAGAGATCCCTTTTGTAGTTTCAAGAATAGTGCTTCAGGATTTTACAGGAGTACCTCTACTTGTAGATCTTGCTGCAATGCGCTCGGCAGTTGCAGAGCTAGGAAAAAATCCAAAAATAATAGAGCCATTAGTTCCTGTCGATCTTGTAGTAGATCACTCTGTGCAGGTTGACTACTCTAATATCAAAGATGCTTTGAAGCTCAATATGGAGATTGAATTCCAACGCAATCGTCCACGATATCAATTCTTAAAGTGGGGAATGCAAGCATTTGATAGTTTCAAGGTTATCCCTCCAGGCATAGGCATTGTTCACCAAGTTAACCTTGAATACCTAGCAAAAGGTGTTTTAGAAAAAAATGGCCTCTACTATCCTGATACGCTTGTTGGGACAGACTCTCATACAACCATGATCAATGGCATTGGCATTGTTGGTTGGGGTGTTGGAGGTATAGAAGCAGAAGCAGGAATGCTTGGCCAGCCTGTATACTTCCTCACTCCAGATGTTGTAGGTGTGCATATGACTGGAGAGTTGGGAGAGGGAGTTACTGCAACTGATCTTGCACTTCACTGCACAGAACTATTGAGAAAAGCAAAAGTTGTAGGCAAGTTTGTTGAATATCACGGTGAAGGTGCTGCCAGACTTGCACTCCCAGACCGTGCAACCATAGCCAACATGGCTCCTGAATACGGTGCAACTATGGGCTTTTTCCCAATAGATGAAGAGTGCTGCAATTACCTAAAAGCAACAGGGAGAACACAAGAGCAAGTAGATGCTTTCCGTAGTTACTTCCAGGCACAAGGTATGTTTGGCATACCTCATGGTGGGGAATGCCATTACAGCAGTGTTATTGAACTCAACCTTGCAGATGTAAAACCGGGTGTTGCTGGTCCAAAGAGACCACAAGACCGTATTAACCTCACACAAGTCAAAGAAAAGTTCAACGATCTATTACAAAGACCTGTGAATGAGAATGGCTACAATAAACCGACCTCAGAGTTTAACAATCGCCATGCTATTAAAATGGCACTCAGAGTTATCGATCCAGCACTTGCATCAGCAACTGCAGTAGCACCTACTCAAGAAGATACACCATCAGTTGAAGTAGGTCATGGAGATGTTCTGATAGCTGCTATCACGTCTTGTACAAACACTTCTAATCCATCAGTAATGTTGGCAGCAGGCATTTTGGCCAAGAAGGCCGTTGAAAAAGGTCTGTCAGTTAGTCCAAAAGTAAAAAGTTCACTTGCTCCAGGTTCACGAGTTGTTACTGAATACCTGGCTAAAGCTGGGCTTCAAACTTACCTCGACCAACTCGGCTTCTACCATGTTGGTTATGGATGCACAACTTGCATAGGAAACTCTGGCCCACTCGACCAGAACGTTGAAGAGGCAATAGTTAAAAATGATCTGGTTGCAGCAAGTGTTTTAAGCGGCAATAGAAACTTTGAAGCTCGTGTACATCAAAGTATCAAAGCAAACTTTCTGATGAGTCCTCCGTTAGTAGTAGCATTTGCTCTAGCTGGAAGAGTTAACATCGACATGACAAATGAGCCTATTGGCAAAGGTAGTGATGGTCAGGATGTTTATCTTCGTGACATATGGCCAACTCTGGATGAGATACGGGAACACTTGGGCGCAGCGATGGAGCCAGAAACTTATAAACACCTTTACAGAAACTTTACAGATAACAATCCTCTTTGGAATGAGATTCCAAGCAGCGTTGGTGATATATATCAATGGGATGCAGAGTCAACATATATTCAGAAACCACCGTTCTTTGAAAACTTCAGCATGCAAAGCGGCAAGATCAAAGATATTTATGGTGCACGTTCTCTTGCAATCTTTGGGGATTCTGTAACTACTGACCATATCAGCCCTGCTGGTTCAATCAAGAAAACCTCTCCTGCAGGTATTTATCTACAAGAGAAAGGGGTTTCAGTAGAAGATTTCAACAGTTATGGTTCGCGACGCGGTAATGATCGAGTAATGACTCGTGGCACATTTGCAAACGTAAGAATCAAAAATTTAATGGTGTCTGGTGTTGAAGGCGGAGTAACAAAGTACCAACCAACAGGCGAACAGATGAGCATCTATGATGCTTCCATCAGATATCAGAAAGAGAACACCCCTTTAATAGTTTTTGCTGGTCAAGAGTATGGCACAGGAAGCTCACGCGACTGGGCAGCTAAGGGTACAAAACTATTAGGTG
>JAEUQL010000513.1:0-2995 GCA_016789295.1 Blastocatellia bacterium
GGTGGGTTGCTCGTAATCAAAAAGCCTTGGCCATCGATGCTACGTACAGTTTATGGAGATGATGAAAGGTACAAGCGTCAGTACTGGGGTGAGATTGCCAATTGCTACTTTACTGGTGATGGAGCAAGACGTGATGAGCGAGGCTATTTCTGGATAATGGGTCGTGTAGACGATGTGATAAATGTTTCTGGACACCGCTTGAGTACGATGGAGATAGAGAGTGCACTGGTTAGCCATCCAGATGTTGCCGAGTCTGCCGCAGTTGGTCGTCCAGACGATCTAAAAGGACAAGGAGTAACTGTCTTTGTAACTCTCAAGTCTGGAAAAGATCCTTCCGATCAGCTCAAACAAGATCTACGCGAGCACATTGTCAAAGAGATAGGAGCACTTGCCCGACCCGATGAGATACGTTTTACAGAAGCTTTGCCAAAGACCAGAAGTGGAAAGATCATGAGGCGATTGCTTCGTGACATAGCATCTGGTAATGAAGCTTTGGGCGATACAACAACTCTTGAAGACATATCGGTTCTTGCAAGGCTAAAATCAGAAGAGGAATAGAAAAAGTCTGTGACGTCTTTTCCATATGAAGCCGTCAAGAATGTAATGACAGGCTTGAGGTAGTGCTAAAAGTGGTATTAGCCAGAACTTTAGGAGTGGGAGGCTAAAAGAAGCCTCTAAAGGCTTTCCAAAGAGCCACTCCCGCTCTTGCCAAACTATCTTGTCCCACCACATCTCTTCTACATAGGCAAAAAACCAGAGAACTATCAGAAAAGCTATTGGACCAACAGAAAAAAATTTTCTGTAATACTGCCCAACCCTATCATCTCTTTCCGCACGTTTACAAGAATAGAAATATATAAGGCCAAGATATGGAATACCATGAATGAATATATTTGTGGCTGTAAATGTGTAGTCGGAGTCTAGATAGACTATTCCTACATACCAGCAGAAGGCTGTTGTAATTGTTACTATGTCTTTGCCTGGATTACCTTCTCCTACAAACCATTTGTAGATAGACCTTATCAGGTAGGTTAATAGCAGTAACCAGTAAAGAGGCCGTAAAAACTGGTCAACAAGAAGTGGTAGGGGAGAGAAATCGCCTTGCAGAAACCAAGCAAATTTGCGTGGAAGATGTGTATGCCAGTAAACAAGTGGATAGATGGTTGCTGCATATATTGTGCAAGTATCTATCCAATAACCAACCTTACTCTGTTCCTTCTGTTTTGCCCGGTAAAGAGCTATCCATCCGTATTGCTGACGCACGAAGTGAAAAACTGCTAAGTAGGCAAGGACTCTCCAAAAAAGCATCTCACTTTCGGAATAGAGTGCAAGTCCTACAATGTAGGCCAGAAGGGGAACTGACAGATATAGCCAAGCTCTCTCTTTAAGCTCCTCTTTGTCAAAGTAGACACGAAAAGCTGTTGAATAGACGTGGGCAACATCAACAAAGAGTATTGCTCCAACCCAGAGCCATTCAGGTGTGTCTTGATAAAATCTGGCTCCAAGAACTATTGCCAGCAAAGATAGCAGAAAACTACCCAAAAATAGACTGATATCGATATTGGCTGAAAATAGCCATTTTGAATTTTCTGACGATCCCATAACTACAACTTTTCTACAAAAGTGTAGAGTTTTGCAGGTCTATGTATTCCATCCATCTTTGTTTCATTGAGTTCTTTCAAGATTGAAAGGGATAAGATCTTTTTTCTGAAATTTCTTTTATCTAATGTCTTATCCAAAATAATTTCATAGACACGCTGAAGTTCTGTCAGGGTAAATTTTTCTGGTAACAATTGAAACCCTACAGTTGTATATTCTAGCTTATTGCGTAGCCGCCAGACTGCATAATCTACAATTTTTCTGTGGTCAAAAGCCAAAGTAGGAAGATTGTTTATTGAATGCCAACTAGCATCTATTGCATCTGTCTCTGCTTTGATCTGAAGATTTACCGAATTGACTAAAGCAAAGTATGCAACTGTAATAACCCAAGTCCTTGGATCGCGTTCTGGATCGCCAAAAGTGTACAACTGCTCAAGGTAGACACCCGAAACGTTTGTCTCTTCTCTCAATTCGCGTAGTGCTGCTTGGTCTAATGTTTCGCCTTTGCGAACAAAACCCCCTGGAATTGCCCACATAGCTTTGAAAGGTTCGTCACGCCTCTTGATGAGAAGTAGCTTCAACTCTCCTTCGCTAATAGTAAAAAGTACTATATCGACTGTCACTGATGGTCGTTCATCAGGTGCCGGTCTGTAGGCTTGTTCTTCTAGCAAAGTCTTTAAGCTTTTCATAACAGGTTGTTAAGATTTAGAAGATTTCAAAAAGCTCTCTTTCGTCTACAGTTCTAATAGAATCATCAGAGAAGATCTCTTTACCAGAAACAACAGTCATTTTTACATCTTGTCCACGAGCAGAGAAGAGAATAGTTGCTTCAATATCATTGACTGGTGACAGATGAGCCGCATTCAGTGGTATGACAACAAGATCTGCTTCTTTACCAGGTTCTAGAGTTCCTATCTTATCTTGCATACCTAATGCTTCTGCTCCACGAATTGTCATCATCTCAATCATTCTCTTTGCAGACCATTTCTGAGGGTCACACTCCGCAGCACTGTGAATGAGGGAGCAGAAACGGGCTTCATCTATGAGGTCGCAGGTATTGTTGCTGGCAACACTGTCTGTACCGATCCCTACACGTATGCCAGCTCTGAGTATTGCTGACAGATCTGCGCGACCATGGCCAAGCTTTGCATTCGATTTTGGGCAATGTGCTATGGAACTACCACTTTCTGCTATCAAGTTGTAGTCTTCTAGATCTGCTTGAACTACGTGGATCAGTAGAGGGCGACTTTTTAGAATTCCAGTACTTTCTAGGTAGGAGATGACAGAACGGTTTTGAGCTTGCCAAGCAAGACCACGACGGCGAAAAGAGTCTGCAAAATCACCTGTATTGTTGCGTACAAACTCTACTTCGGCTTTTGATTCAGCAGCGTGTATG
>JAEUQL010000513.1:3005-3265 GCA_016789295.1 Blastocatellia bacterium
TTGGTAGATACAGTGTAAGGAGAATGTGGAGAGATGCCTATAGAGACTAGGGAGGTCTCAACACCAGAAAGTTTTCTCAGTTTTCTAATAAGGTTTTCTATTATGGATTCTGCTTGTATAGGGTTAGGTCCAAGAACTTCTTGAAATACTATTCCACGTAGCCCCACCGCCAACATTGCATCCATTGAAGCTCCGGAATCGGTTACGTCAGCCAGCGTAGTTATGCCTGAACGGGCTGCTTCGCAAGCACCAAAAGCCGC
>JAEUQL010000514.1 GCA_016789295.1 Blastocatellia bacterium
AGCATCTTCTTTATTGAGAGGTTTACGTTTACGTTCTTCTGGTGTAAGGTCTCCAAACCTTGGCCCAAAAGAGAGGCGTGAAATGTATATAGTGTTGGTTCCAAACTCTTCAACTATTGACGCTACTCTCTGGTTCATACCTGTCAGAATAGATGAAACTACTATTACTGTTGTAGTACCTACAATAACTCCAAGAATCGTCAATGCAGATCGAAACTTATTGCCAAGTAGTGTTGATATAGCAAGCTTAAAACTTTCACTAAAATATTGTCCTTGCATATTCCACCTTATTCATATCTAAGTGCAACTATTGGATTGAGCTTTGAAGCTTTCCAGGCTGGGTAGATGCCAAAAATTATCCCAACCAGACTTGACACCGTAACAGACACTACTACTCCAGACATAGGCATAATGAAAGGAATAGCAAGAAGACCTGCTATCAGCATGCTGAGAAAGTAAGAGACAAAAAGACCTGTGAGACCACCAGAGATCGACATCAAAACAGATTCGGCCAAAAATTGTAGTAGTATGTCTTTACGTTTTGCTCCAAGAGATTTCCTAACTCCTATCTCTTTTGTTCTTTCAGTAACAGCTACAAGCATTATATTCATAATAACTATGCCACCAACTATCAGTGAGATGGAGGTAATACCTACTGCAACAGCAGCTAGAATAGATGTCATTTGATTCCAAAGACCTGCTATAGCTTCAGGAGATACAAAGCCGAAATCATCTTTGTCATTAAACTTCAAGTGGTGACGAGAGCGTAGTATAAGCCTTACCTGATCTTGAACCTGTTCCATAGAAGCTGTTTCTAATCCACGAACGTGTATCACAACTGAATCACGAGACCCATACATCTTCTGAAAAGTTGTAATGGGGATGCAGACAAATAGATCGCGGGGCTGGCCAAATACTGCACCTATCTCTTTTGCAATACCTATTATTTGAAATGGGACACCGTTGAGTTTAATCTCTTTGCCTATTGGATCGATACCGTTGTATAGCTTTTGGGCTATTGCATAGCCGATGAAGCAGACAGGGCGTTTGTTTTCAACATCTGTGATGCTAATGTACCGTCCTACTTCGACTCGTGCAGTATCCAAATCTGCCATGTTGGCTGTGACACCTTTTAGTGCAACATCACTCATCTTGTATTCTTGATACTTAACAGTTGCGCTCTGCATAACTCGTTGTGCGCCCACATCAGCAGCAAGTGTTGCATTATCTTTTATTGCTCTTAAATCGTCTAAAGTAAGATCTTTATTTCGTTTGATAGCTTCAATGAAATCTTTGAAATCGGTGATTATTCCAAATTTATCTACCATGAAGGTATTAGACCCTAGATCAAGAATCTTTGTAGCTACATATCGATTCATTCCTTCAATCAAAGACATAACAGTGACAACTGCAACTACACCGATCACTACTCCAATCAGCGTCAAAGATGTTCGTAATTTATGGGCACGAAGAGACGATCCAGCAATAATTACCGATTCCCAAAATTTCATAGTGGCCTCTTAAGTTCTACTGAGAAAATTTATTTAAGAGATAAAAGTTTCGAAAAATACCGTTAGCATTAACGAGATGTCTTTTCTAGAGGTTTCAGCTTTATTTCTGCCCAGTGGCTTCTTATCTTGGCTTGGCGTTTTGGGAAAGCCTCTGTGCTATAATCGACAACAGTCTTACCTGACCGTAGGTTTAAAGTCAGAGAGGAGATCAACAGTGTCTACAGCATTTGGTCACCTAAGCAGATGGAAGATTTTTACAAGCTACAGTTTCGAAACCATCAAGCAGACTTTTAACCCTCATTTTCTGCTGCCGAGGCTACGATCAGTCCTATCACAAACTTTCGCAAGCTTTATGGAAAATGATCTCACTAGTTCTGCTGCTGCTCTCTCCTATTTTACCCTACTAGCTCTGTTTCCTCTTCTTTTTCTTGTACTAAATATTGGAACAACTGTTTTTGGTACTGAACAACTTCGAGCATTTCTTGTTGAGCGTATACTTGAGCTGTTGCCAGGGACAAGAGGGTTTGTACTCAAGAATGTAGAAGCTGTTACAGCAGGTTCTACAGGGTTGATTTTGAGCTGTCTGACACTAGTTGCTTGGGCTGGTTCATGGATGTTTCGTGTTATAGAAAAAGCCTTCTCTAGAATATGGAATACAGGTTGTCGTCCGTTTATTCAGGCAAGACTTCTCAACCTATTTGTCACCATAGTAGTTGCATTTGTACTAATAATTGCTTCAGTAATAACTTCTTTTGTTGCACTCCTCAGAAGTAGCGCAGAACGTCTTCCTATGTCTACGCTGCCAGAAGTTACAGTATTCACAGGTTTTTTTTGGCATTTTCTCTTTGCTGTACTTTCACTTTTTTTGACCATAGAGCTTTTTACTATAATCTACCGCTTTCTCCCAAACACCAGGGTTACTTGGCGCGAAGCAATGCCAGGTGCAATTGTAGCGGGTATACTTTGGGAGCTTGCAAAGTACGGCTTCTCAAGGCTTTTGCCTTACTTTCACTATGATCTTGTCTATGGGTCAATAGGTGCTGGAGTAGCTCTTATGTCTTGGGTCTACATTTCAAGCCTGATAATGATGTTTGGTGCACAGCTTTCAGGTGTACTCTACTGTGAAGACTTAACACAGGAACGTTGGGACAGAGCTGCAGAAAAAGCTATGAAACTGTAGTTTTCTTAATAAGGGGAGAGTGGCTATTTCAAAACTTCATCTAGAAAGCTTAATGTTTTTAAGAGTGCATCTTTACCACTTTTACCAATAAACTGATGTCCTTGGTCTGGATAGATAGAGATTTTGTAAGGTAGATTTTTTGTTTTGAGAACAGTTTCAAGTTTGTAAGCTTCTTCTACAGGCACTATCTCATCCGCAGCTCCGTGAAGAATCAGTGTAGGAGGCAGAGCTGTTATTTGTTGGGTTGGTGGTAGTCCTCCAAAAACATCAACTACAGCTTTTATTCTAGTATCAATTGTTGCCAGAGCAAGTGCAAGAAAGGCTCCTAAAGAAAATCCAATGAGTCCTATTCTATTAGGATCTACTTTTGGTTCTTTTGAAATAAAAGTTATGGCTTCAGAGATTGTAGTGAGCCAGACAGGAAAGTTTAGCTCACTTATATTTTTATCGCTTTTTTCTGTTTCTGTACTTTGAAAATAGTGAAGTATGCAGGCTATGTGCCCCCTTCTTGCTAGCATTTTGGCATGTTGTTCAAAAAGTATTCTACCCCAGTCTAGTCCACCAGATCCGTG
>JAEUQL010000515.1 GCA_016789295.1 Blastocatellia bacterium
CTTCTCTCTCCACTGTGAGACTAGCCAAGGATTCAGTAGGGTCAGTACATTTTGATACTATATACTCTCTCAACTGATCTATTACAGGCAATGGATTTTCTATCCAGCTAGGGTAGCCCATTGTCAGTTTGTCACGACGATGTCCATATATTTCCAGATAGTTTTGCAGAGATAGTAAAAACTTTTTTCCTTCCGAAAATTGAGCTAATAGTTGTAATACTTCTGCTGCCGGATTATTAATAAATATCTCTTTAACTTCCGATGTTTTGCCAATTTCTTGGCTCAATTTCCACAACTCGTGATCCGATTCAAGTGTTTTGTTGCTAAAGCCTTGAAGTAGACCATACGGCTCAAAAGCAGTATCTTTGCCAAAAAGATCTGTGTAAAACTCATCAAAAATTGTTATTGCAACTAAAAGAGGAAAGACTATACGAAAGTGTATCTCATAACTTTTTCCATACTTTATAACGGATCTATCTAGATGCTCTAGAAGTTGTGGCAGACCAGCTTTGCCAAGGTCAAAAGCCTTCCACTCTTTGATGTAGCTTTGCAGTTCAGGAAAGAACTGCTTATCCCAAATTTCAGGAAGATTGATTACAGCTTCGGTCAGATTTTTTTGGGCACTTACCTCCTGAGCTTGTAGCTCATCTACAGGAATCTGTAAAGGAGCAATAGCCGTGTAGTGATAGTGATTTATCCTTCTATAAAGAAATGAGAGAGGGATATCATAACTCTTAGTTGCTGAGTTGAAGCCCTCTTTGTAGGTTTGAAGTAGGAAAAAGTCTTCGAGAGGTTTGATAGGATCAGGGTAGTGCATTCGGTCAAGAGTCCAAAATAGTTCTGTCTGCTCTGTATTATCCAAAGCTGCCTGAAAACTTTGTTGTACACTAAGTTTGTCAAGCTCCATATGCTTTCTCCTTAATCATTTTTATTCTATCTAAAAGATAGGTTAAGATTTAAGTTTCTATCTATTAGAAGTTATTGGACGGCACTGCAAGAGATAGAGCCTACTTCCTTTGTAAACAGATTCAATATCAACTGCATATCCCAAAACTTCTTCTAAAAAAAGTATAGTTTCTGCTATTTCTCTTATCTTGGATTCATCAAGTACAGCTTGCTTTCTCATGATGCGTGGCACACTGATTTTCTCTGTACCATTACTTGAAGCTATTGTCATAATCTGTTTTTCACCTATGTGGCGGCTAACAACAAAAAAGTCTTTTTTTCTTACAGTATATGTATCTGGTGTTACTATTCCACTCACAATGCTTTCGCCTAAACCCCAGTTTGCATTAATCAATATTTCTTCACGAGAACCGTTCAAAGGATTAGCACTAAAAGCTACAACTGAAATATCAGCTATGACCATCTGTTGTACAAGCACGGCCATTTCAAGAGGTCTCTCATCCATCTTGTGGTATTTAAGATAATTGTCTGTACCAGAATTGTGGATCGCCTGCCAACAATCTGTAATGGCTTCTATTACAGATTCTAGTCCTACAACATTTAGATAAGTTTTATACTGTCCAGCAAAAGATGCGGTGTCACCATCTTCAACTATTGCTGAAGAACGAACCGCAACACTTACATTATCAACACCAACATGCTTACAAAGAAGGTTATAAGCCTGTTCCACTTGTTGATACAATCCGCCTACTATACTTCTTGTTGAGATCTCTTCCAGTAGATTGAAAGCATCTGTTGTCAGGCAGAAACCATAAGGAACAGGAAAGTATGCAGAAAGAAAACTCAAATTAGCTGCTTTGCCCCCTACAGAATGCTTCTTTCTACACTCGACTTGATCGAGCCACAAAATTTTTCTCATAAACTATCAATCATCTGTACCTATCTTTATGTCAGTCTCAAATTTTCTGTAGTCGATAAACTCTATAACATTTCTGCTATAGGCACGGTCTACGTCTGAGCCGATTATCAACTCGGCTTTCTTTGGTAGTAGATACATCTCACCACTTATTGATACCCAACTGTAATCAACAGCCGATTCAGCTACAGTTATGGGGAAATCCGGCGGTAGGTCGTTAGCTGCCTGCTCGATCCTGAGTACACGCTTTGTCTCTTGATCTATCCAGACACTTCCTGCATAGCCAGAGGTGACAGTCTCTCCTGTCCTTGTCTCTGTTACTTGGTTCGATGAATTTTCGGTTTCTACACGAAAGTCAAAAACAGTAGCAGTACGCCCTCCTATCTTCTCTTCGGGGCCTTGCTTGAATTTTGCTTTTGATGATGGGTTAAAAATGGCTAGAAGGATTGATCCAAACTCCCCTGCAGAACTTGCTCCACCAACTTCTTCATACCTGCTTTTAGTAGCTTTACCATTGATGGCTATCATTCTGTAGGTTTCACCTTTGGTGTTTTCATAAGTGACTTCTATATCTAGAGTATCGCGTGGTGTCCATCGTCCAGTTCTTGGATCCCTTGTAAAACGGCTAACACGTTGACGAACAATGAAATTTGGTAGCTCGCTTGAGTATTTTAGGGCGTGGTACCGAGCTTGCTCAATCATCGGTAAAGAAGCAAGCGTCCTTTCTCTGTACTGCTGCTCGTCTTCATATACTGTGTTTTCATCGGGAGGTAGGCCAACTCCACCTCTTTCTGAAGCTCTCAAAATAGCCTCAATTACAATAGTTTTGGCTCCAGCCTTACGAAACTCAATGACTGTTGGATTTGTAACATCGAAGTCTATGCCTCTTGCATTGATCTCTGCTGCAATGTCGCTCTGCAGTATTTCACGTCTGGATGCTGCTTCAAGTAGCGACAGCAGCTCAGCCTTCTTCATAGGTGTGTTGGAGTTTTCAGCAGAGTGTAAGATTGGTCGGTCTTCATTTGTTGTGGAGCTGTTCTTTTGAGAGCTGTTTCTATTCTGAGAATTATTTCTGCTCTGAGCAGACACTATATTAATAGAAGAGAAAAGTATTAAGTAATAGCACTAATTAAAAGTCTCTTCTTCATATCGACCCCTGTTATCTGTTTGATGCTTTAGGAAATTATAGAACAAGAACGTTTATATTACATTTCTTGTGCGAGAAAGCACATGGTTTTAATCGCAAGATAGTCCGAAAATAGAGATATGTTTGAAGCGAAAGATTTACAGATAGTAATAAATGATCCACAAAATAAAATGGGCACACGTAACATGTGCCCCTAGTGCCAATCATTCACCTGTCTCAGAGAAGAACTTTAGGTCTACAGAATCTAGAAATTACTGTGGAGAAGCTGTCTCTGTCTGCTGATCGATAACAAA
>JAEUQL010000516.1 GCA_016789295.1 Blastocatellia bacterium
GATACAGATTTGAGCTACAGAGCACAGATGATGGGCTGGCGATTTATTTACTTGCTTGATGATGATGTACCAGCCGAAGTGCCTGTTGAGATAAATGCTTTTAAGGCACAACAACGCCGATGGGCCAAAGGGTTGATTCAAGTGGGTATGAAACTGCTGGGACGAATAATGCGAAACCCACACCTTCCTTTACAAGCAAAGGTTGAACTTTTCTTCAGGCTCACAAACAACATTGCTGCTCCATTGATGATTGTGCTTGCACTACTTCATTTGCCAGTATTGATAGTTCGTTACAATCAAGGATTTTTTCACTTACTACTGTTTGATGTTCCTGTTCTGCTTTTCTCTTCACTTTCTGTAATAGCTTTCTATGGCACTGCTCAGTGGTATCTCTATCCAGATAGTTGGAAGAAACGGCTTAAATATCTCCCTTTAGTCATGGCTATGGGGATAGGACTTACCTTTAGTAATGCTCGTGCTGTTTTAGAAGCTCTTTTCAAAATAGAGTCTTCATTTGTTCGCACACCAAAATATAAGATAGAGAGCTTGCGTGATAGCTGGCTTACACAAGCAATGAAGTATAAGAGAAGGAAAGGATTGATACCTTTTTTAGAAATTCTTTCAGCTCTCTACTTCGCAGTTACGATCTATTACGCTTTAACTAGGTCTATCTTTGGAACAGTTCCTTTTCTGTTCATATTTCTGTTTGGCTATGGCTACACTGGAATACTCTCTATGTTCCAATCAAGCTGGCAGAGGTTTAGAAGTTCAAGACAATAGAACTATTAAGCCAGTTTTGATGAGCTTAAATATTGGCGCAAAGAGCTATTCCTCTTTGCGCTTTTTTATTACCTAAGTAAGGACTTTTTATGAAACTTCTGAGAATACTTTCTATTGCCTTGATTCTACTTTCTTTTATCATTTTGCCAACATCGGCTGATAACTCTAATAAAAATAGTACTAGTAAACCAATGTTGGCCGAACAACCTGTTGATATCTACAAACAACGTCGGCAAAAACTGATGGAGAAGACCAAAAATGGCATTGTCTTAATATTTGGTGAAACGGAAGATGGAACACTCGGTGTTGATGCTAAGTTTCGTCAAAATGATAATTTTATGTATCTTACAGGTGTAGAAGTTCCTGGTAGCATCCTTCTGCTTGTCCCTTTTTCTCATCAAGGTGCAAAAGAGTGGCTATTTATTCCACAAAGAAATCTGATGAATGAGCAATGGACAGGACCACAGCCTGCTCCTGGTGCAGAAACAGCAGAAGCTTTTGGTATTGAAAAAGTGGTTGGAAAAGAAGAGTTTGAAAAGACTTTTGCACTGGTTCTTGAAGGTACAGAATTTAAAAAAGCTGGTGGCATAGTTTACAACTCTACTAAATGTCTCTGTCCAAACAGGGTTGGTAGTCGTGAGCGTTTTAATGAACTACTTCCTAAAGCTAATCCCCCTGAGCTACTTCCTGTAGCACCCATTATCAATGAACTAAGAATGGTAAAGAGTGAATCAGAACTTGCATTACTTCAACGTTCAATAGACATTACTGCTACTGCACATGAAGATATGTTCAAGAATATAAAACCGGGAGTTATGGAGTATGAACTTGAAGGAATAATAATTGGAAATTTCTTCAAAGGTGGTGCACAACGTCTTGCTTTCCCTTGCATTGTTGGTTCAGGTATAAACTCAACAGTACTCCATTATGAGCATAATAGAAAAAAAGTAGAAGATGGTGATTTAATAGTTGTAGATATAGGAGCGGAGTATTTCTACTATGCTGCTGACATTACACGTACTTATCCGGCAAGTGGAAAGTTTACACCACGACAGAAAGAAGTATATAAACTTGTGCTTGATGCGCAGACAGCAGCAGTAAATGCTTTCAAATATGGTGTTTCTACAATGTCGGATCTTCAAGATGCTGCAAGACAAGCTATGCGCTCAAGTCAATTACGCGACTCTAAAGGTAAATCTCTAGATTCATACTTTATTCACGGTCTTGGCCATTTTCTAGGTATGTATGTTCATGATGTAGGTGACTATTCACGGCCACTTCCTGCTGGTGCAGTCATTACAATAGAGCCAGGAATATATATACCGGACGAAAAGATAGGTGTTCGAATTGAAGACGACTATTTAGTGACAGAGAAAGGTTTAGTAAAGATGACAAAGAATATTCCTAGTGATCCAGAAGAGGTTGAAAAACTGATGGCAAAATATAGAGAAGTAAAGAAGTAGTAATGAATCAGAGTTAAAAGTTTAGATGAAAAGCATAAATAATCCAGAAGTCAGAAAAGAAATAGAGGTGAGAGTTTGTAAACTCAAACCTGCAACAGAAGGTCTTTGGGGAAAGATGACTGCCAATGAGATGATTTGCCATCTTTCAGATACCCTTAGAGTTACTCTTGGAGAAAAGAAAGCTAAAGGTACAGGAAAGTGGTACGACAAAACTATTATGAAATGGTTAGCACTATCTCCTGTACCTTGGCCAAGAGGTAAGATTGTTGCACCAGCAGAAGTAAATCAAGAAAAAGCTGGTATTAGACCTATAGAATTTGAAAAGGACAAAGAGGTTTTTCTAAAACTTTTGAGTAGGTATGCAGAAAAGAATGCTGACTATAATTGGCCGCAACATCCAATACTTGGTCAGCTTTCTTACTGGCAATGGGGAAGATTCCATTATGTCCATTTCAACCACCACCTTAAACAGTTTGGAGTGTGAAGTAATAGACTTATATATTAAGAATCAATATCCCATTACCAGAATAATCTAGAGGTTAAAGTTTTAATCTTTTGAATTTAAGGGCTATTTATTGGTGTCGGAAGATCTCTTTCTTGTTAACCCCTTCTTTCGTTCACTTTTTCTTATATAACCCATGGATTCATAAAGACTACTATCTGGACCGAAGTTTGGATCACCTATAACACCATTAACAACAAGTTGAGCAGTAGCTAATGCTTTTTTGTCAGCATCATTTCGTTTACTAGTTGCTTCTAGTAGTTCAGTGTTAAGGTTATTAACAAGTTCTCTCATCTCTCTAGAAGAGAGAACTAACTTCTTAAATTCTTCAAGAGTAATTCCTCCAAAGGTTCTATCAGAGGCAATTGTTTCCCAACCTTGAAGAATTTTTTCTATCTTTGTTATAGCCTCTTTAGGATTTTTTGACATTTTCAATACTCCTTAAAAATATAATTTACCAAATATATAAAATATATACTTTGGATTAAACAGTTATAAGCCTAATTTG
>JAEUQL010000517.1 GCA_016789295.1 Blastocatellia bacterium
CCGAACTGTTCAATATCGCTTTTCAAAGACCGTTGGCGATAAGTATTGGGTCAACACTTGTCCTTACTGTGAATCCATTCAAGGTGACTTCTTTTTATACAGCGAACCTGATGGCCCATTTTTCACGGTTGATCTTGAAGAAGACTCGTCTGTAGCATTTGATAGAGATATGCTGAAAATAGCAGAGTATGCTGTATATATCAGTTTGCTCTAAAGTCCAAAGGTCAGAGATTCCAGTTGATGTTGTTTCGTTGCGGTCTGCAACATACTTGACCTAGATAGTTAGTTCTTATGAGTACTATGAGCACCACATCCTATATAGCTGCAGTCGCATCTGCCCTTTCGGTGGTAACAACAATTCTGCTGTGGCTGCTTCCTCGCCTTTATACAAGCCCACAAGGCTTTGATGAGATCCTACAGTTACACAAAAATCCGATTTATATTGCACGTTTGTGGGTTAATTTCATACACATCTTCTTGGCACTATTGGCTTATTTCGCTGCAACAATTCTCTTCTGGCGACGCTCGCCCACTTTGGCTGGCTTTGGGTTAATCTGTTTCTTGCTCTGGGGTTTTATAGAGTTAGTCGGCGTTTCAACAAACATCTTTGCCGTTAACTTCTCATGGCGTGCACAGTTCGCCTCTGCTTCCCCGGAAGTTCAAGCACAATTGAAAGTGCTTCTGTTGGGTTTCCCGGCGGTTTGGGATGCGTTGTTCTTTGTACTCCTCACCGGCTTTCTTGTGGGTACTTTCTGCTTTGGAGTAGTTGCTATTTCAGGTCGTGGGCTAGAGTGGTGGGTTGGTGTCTTTTTCTTACTTGCAGTTCCACTGACACTTGCAATCATGTTGGGTGGCTACACATCTGTCTCGTTTCTTGATGGCGTTGTTTCGTGGACATACCCGGTGCTTCAACCGATCAGCCGCGCTCTACTCGCCGCTTGGTTGTGGGGTGCGGCAGGTGACAATTCGTTTAAGCCAACTCCGGTTCATGGGGCGGCTTAACTCAGGCGTTGGTGGATAGAAACAGTTCATCTTAAACTACAAAAACAGATCTTCTCATTACAGAATAAGGTATCAAAATAAATCTCTAGGTTTTAAAGTTCTAAATTCTAAAGACTATTGTCAATAGTTGTCTCTATCAACCATCTTCCTACCTCTAAAGATATTTTCAACCTCAGCTAAAACAAGCTGATCAGAATCAGTATCAACAAGCTGAATAGTAAGAGAATCTTTCTTCTTTCCAATCTTTGATTTATTCGAGAGTCTAGAATGACTCCAAGAACAATTATCTCAGGACGGTGAAAAATGAAAGTTTATACTCTAAAGTATCAAGAAATAGAGATCAATACTTAAAATTGCGCCAGTAATACTGAAGAGAAATTGAGCATAAAGAGGGCTATGGAATCAAGTTATTTTTCATATGACCTGATATACATAAAGATAGGAAATAAGATGATAGAAAAATCTTTTCAACAATTAACGTATGGGAGTAGAATAAAAGTTATTCTTTAGATAGCTTACGGGAAAAGCGAAGTTGACAACAATAAACATTCCTTTTTCTGGAAAGTGTCCGTGAGTTGAAAAGTATGAAGAACAGCGCAGACCACAGGATAGTTCAAACCGGAGAGCTTGAAGTTGGAGTAGAAACACTACTTTCCAACGTTGTGGAGTTATCCATAACTTATAAAATCATTTGCTAAGTTAGAGGAGAAGATTTAATGATGGATGTAGCCAAATTTCTTGAGGAATTTGCCACTGTATTGTCACCAGCCCTTATCGAATCTACTCGCTCCCGAAAGTTTACTCTGAAACTGGAAGATCAAGAACTGAGGATGGAAGAAGCAAGTCAACATCAACGAACCTTCATTGCGGATTTACAGGCTAAATGATGGAAATAAAGAGGAGAATAGAAACATCTATGCCAATGTCATTAAAGTCAATCGCAACAAAAATGGCACCTTATGCAGTACTAGCTAACTATGCCTTCTTCATTGTTGGAGAAATTATGAATACTATCAGAGTCGCCACACTTCAAAGATCAGTCTGGCCTACAAGTCCCCTGACCAAACTGCTGCAGCTAATACTTGCTACCATTATCCTCCTGACTCAGCACGGCTGTAATGGCGTGCCGCAACGACAGCAGGATTCACAGCAAGATTCACTGACCGAAGCCGCAGAGCACACGAGAATTAAGCAACAATTTGAGAAGGTTGAAGTGGGGATGTCTGTCAAAAAGGTTGAAGAACTCATTGGTCCATTTGCCCCAGGATGTGCAGAGAGGATACAAACCCACGCAGAAACATACAAAACCACGCAAACGACGGAAGAAGGTATCACACAAACTTCATTCTCATTTAGAGAAGATTTTCCTGGTTGCTCCATCGAACTTTTATCTACAAGGAAAAGGATCGAGACCTCATCTACGACAACAGTGATCGAGACCTCATATACCATAACATCGATAGTAAGGACAAAGTATGTCGTCATCCGATTCATAAATAACAAATTGGATAGTGCTCAGCTAAAGCCACATTGACACTCAACATGCTCATCAACCAGATCCACTCCAGCCAAATTCACTGGCCTCCGCAGGCCGGTTATGGACAACGTTCAGTATTAACAAAGGTACCTCTAATGGCATTTAAAGATAAAATTCTACACATCACGCCACAGCAGCTAAGCATTTCGGCAGCTTTTGGGGATACAAAATCCTCGTCTGAGCATACAGATATGACTCTGCCAATGCTTGCTGATTTATTGGTAAAGATAATCTGTTTGGATGAAAAGGTTAAAAAGATAAGGAAAATGAAATGTTCTGATAAAAGTGAAGAAAGGAAGACAAGCAAATAACAGTGTTAGAGATAGAAAGACAGTTAGACGAACTACCACAGGAAAAATCAGCAGTATTGTATGATTTTGTAACTTTTCTGTTGGAAAAAAGAAGCAAAGAGGAAGTTGACAAAATGTCAAGTAGTTATGGGAAAATGTTAACAGCCGAAGATGCACTCAAACAACATTGGGAAAAAGAAGAAGATGCAGTTGTTCGGAGGTGTGGATGAAGATCAGCCGTGAAATCTTCGATGAGCAACGACGCCCCCGCTTCGGAAAGGCCAATCCTGAGCGGATGCATCTCGCGTTCTGAGAATGGATGATCCAGGGCGACAACACCCTGCAGGCCAACGAAGGGTGTGTGCCGGGTCAGCATGGCCTCGTGGTACAAGCTGGTATCCTCAAGTCGGGATATGGACCGTA
>JAEUQL010000518.1 GCA_016789295.1 Blastocatellia bacterium
GATATATTCTTTTTTTAGCTTGAAGCCTTTCCGATCATAGACTAGACTCCAAGCAAATTCTTCTCATTAGGACTTAAAATGGGGATTTTCAATAAAACGGTTTTGGAGAGAGTAAAAGGCATTATAGGGATTAGCGAAGACCCCAAGAATGAAAAAGAGATTGAAAAAAAGATTGCAAAACTTGAATCAGGAAAGAGTTTATTCAAACACCCTATCACATCTTTTAACAGAACTAATTATAATAATCAAGAGTTAGATGTTTTGTCGGTAAAAATTCTTGTAGTTAGTCGAGAAAGAACATACGGAAATGCTTTTCTAGACAAGCTTCTAGAAATTGGCTTAAAAAAAGCTTGTCTACTTTCTTATGAAGAAGCCAAGTCTTATATCAAATCAGAACATCCTTCACTGATATTTGTTCTTTTAGAAGAGAGTCAACTAGAGTGGTGTGAACTTTTTTCTTACGTTGAAGCAGTTGCTCAAACGCGAGACATTCCCTTTGTCTGTATCAATAGAGCAGCTAATGAAGATACTGTTTTAGAAGCCTTAAACATTGGTGTTGCTGATTGTTGGCATTGGTCGATGTCGAAACTTGAACTTCAAGCACGTGTAAAAAATATTCTTTCTAGATCACAACGCGAAATAAATACTTTTAGAGGTACTCTAACCGATCTTCCACTTCCAGATCTACTTCAGATGCTTGAGAGATGTCATAAAACGGGTGTTCTAGTGCTCAAGCGGGGTAGTCAGTATGGAAAGATCTATTTTAGAAATGGTCGAGTTGTAGATGCAGATTATGACCGATGGGCTGCAGAGACTGCTTTCTACAAGATGATAAACTGGATCGATGGTGTATTTCGCTTTGAGTTAGAAGAAGGTAAATTACAAGATAAGATTGCGATTCCAGTACAGAGCCTATTGATGGAGTCGATGAGAAGAAAAGACGAGCAGAACAAGATCGTCCATTCGCTACCCGACCCGAACGGAATATTCTGTTTTTCACCTGCTGCCACCTTTTCTGAAATGCCTGTATCACAGTACTTCCCCCAGATAGTACTGCTCTTTAATGGGGAAAGAAGGCTTGCTGAGTGTCTGGCCAATCTAGATATGGAGATAGAAGCTTTACAGCTTGTTCTAGAACTCTACCAAAGAGGTTTAATAGTGTCACAAAAAGAGCTAGAAGCTATGCCAGGACAAACCGAGTATCTAGCCTCTTAGCCAATCAACTAACAGGTGTTAACCAAGATCTAGAAACAGAGTTTTCCGTCTGTTTATCTGGTAAAGACAGATGCTTTACAACTATTATATTTGGCTACTTTAAACAATTCTTGAGGAGAATATTTTTATGGGAGAGATGGTGAAATTTCCAAGTAATGGAGGCTTTACCGATGGCTATCTGGCACTGCCTGAAAGCGGCAAAGGCCCAGGTGTTGTAGTGTTACAGGAATGGTGGGGACTAGTCCCACACATCAAAGACGTAGTGGATCGATTTGCTAGAGCTGGTTATGTAGCTTTGGCTCCTGACCTTTATCACGGCGAGACAACGGCTTCACCAGATCGTGCAGGTAAATTGATGATGAGCTTAAGGATAGACGAAGCAGAAAAAGAGATGCGAGGAGCAATAGATTTTTTACTTGGTCACGAAGCGGTTGAACCAAAAAAGATAGGAACAGTTGGTTTCTGCATGGGTGGACTTCTATCGCTTTATACAGCATCAAAAAATCCTCAAGTGAATGCTTGTGTCATCTTTTACGGGGGGTTTCCAGGAGTAGAGCCAGATCTACCGAATCTTCAAGCTCCTGTTCTTGGACTTTATGCTGAGAAAGACGGGTTTGTTACTGTAGACTCGGTCAAGAAACTTCAAGAGCAGCTTGCTTCTCTCGGCAAGCAGGCAGAGATCAAGATCTACCCAGATGTAGATCATGCATTCTTTAATGACACTCGCACAGAAGTCTACAACAAAGAAGCAGCCGAAGATGCCTGGCAGCGTGTAACTACTTTCTACAAAGCCAACCTCTTTTAAGTAATAAAGAACTAGATCTACAAACAACCTTTTGGTTTTTTGTAGATCTACTGTTGCTTAATCTTCTAATAATGTTTTGATAGAGAAAGGTTTCTGATATTTTTGTGGCCAGTTTAAATCTTCTTTCATAAGCTGGAGTGAAAACTGAGCAGGTTCTTTTATATCTAACCTGAGATTGCCTTTAGGATCTTTTTCATAGATACCTTTTATAGTCAAAGGAGAGTTATTTTCTGAAAAAAAGCTATCTACTTCTTCACTTCCACGGTATTTTTTATGAGTGTACTCAAAACCTGCTTTGGTGATTGTAAGCTCAAAAGATTTTCTCTGCTCTTCAATAGAGTAGCCTGCTAGTTTGAAATCTCTGTTACGTCGCCATCCAGCCTTGTTAGAAAAGTCAAAATATATAATATCTTTTTCAGCAAACTGTTCTAACAGGGTAGGATCAGTATTGTTAGACTCAATACCTACGATACGATATCGTCCATAAACTTCTGGAGGACAGCATATATCCTTGACCTCTTCAACGTATAGTTGGCCAAATACGAAACAGCTATAAAGAAAAGATACCAACACTAAACTATTTGCAACCAGTGTTATCTTTCTAGGCCACCAATCAACTTCTACTTTTTCTGGAGTGTAGTTTATCTGGTTGCTGCGATCCCAAAGCACAGCCTTAAGTTCACGAAACCGTAAAACAGCTAACAGAAATGATGAAACAAGCATAGGAAAGGCTACAGAGATTGCTCCAATATCATACTCAATGTTAAGAATAGTGATATTGGTCATTATTCCAACAGTTAGCAAAATCCCGATTCTTCGAGTCCGTTCAAAGAGTAGTAGAATAGCAGCAAAGACCTCCATTGCTCCAAGAAAGACCTCATATTGACGAGAAAAACCGTGAAAAGCCCAAGCGAGCTGGAATCCATCGAGTTCTTCCACTGTTGCATCTAGAGAAGCAAGTCTAACAACAAACTGTCTTTCAAAGACCTTTGTCAGCCCATAGAGCAAAAGGTTGTAGATCAGATAAGCAAGCAGTGGCACTTCTATCAAGCTTGCTGCACAGGTGAGTATTCTATTTTTCATCTTATAAGCCCAAGTTAAATAGATCAGATATAGATCATTGTTGACATCCTCCCGGTTTTGAAAAAGGGGGATTCCTTAGGTTGACGCTGAAACAACACGCCTAATATCTAAAGGAACTCTCAGTTGAGAAGGTTCGCCTTTCA
>JAEUQL010000519.1 GCA_016789295.1 Blastocatellia bacterium
AGAATTTCTGATCTCGGCTGTAAAAGGGACGGGTTTGTTTGGATCGCTTATGTATTCGTCAAAAGCTGGAGTTGTCTGCTTTGGAGCTTCAAAACTTAGCCGACTTTTTTCATGGAAATATAGCGATTTCTCTTTTACATTGACTGGTGGCCAATGATCATAGCTGCGCCATTGGTTAGAACCAGTCTCAAAAACAACTGCTTCTGGAAGCTTCAGTTCGCCTTTATCTTTCAAAAAGTGGTTAAAGAAGGCTAGTTCAATGTCTCTACGATAATAGAAACTGGTTTTGGTTCCAAAGTGTATATTTCCTAACTGATCTCCATCAGTTCGTGCCCAGCCACCGTGAACCCAAGGCCCCATAACTATAATGTTATAAGTATTAGGGTTATTCTTTTCTATAGTTTTATAGATAGATAGTGGGCCATAAAGGTCTTCAGAATCGAACCAACCTCCAACTACCATAATAGCTGGTTTAACATTCTTTAGGTGTGGAAGCACATTCTGAGCCTGCCAATACTCATCATAGTTTCCATGCTTCATGTACTCATTCCATATTGCTATCTCATTATGGAAGTATCTCTTGTTTGCATTGCCAAGAGTACCCAGTTCAAGAAAGAACCTATAGCCATCTGGTGTGCCGTGTTCAAACCTTGGTGGAAAAGCTGTTGTTGGGCCAGTTCTTGGTTTACCAAAGGATGCAAGAAAATTGAAGGCATGTGGTAGAAAGAATGCTCCGTTGTGATGAAAATCATCTCCAATAAATGTATCGGCCATAGGGGCTTGTGGAGAGGCTGCTTTTATTGCTGGGTGTGCCTGCATTACAGCCGCTGCTGTATAGAAACCTGGATAAGAGATTCCCCAAATACCTACTTTGCCATTATTATTTGGAATATTTTTCAGAAGCCATTCTATGGTGTCATAAGTATCTGTACTCTCATCTACATCAGAGCTACTTTTCTTCTCCGTTTTAAAAGGTGTCATCATTTTAAAGTCACCTTCAGACATGAGCCTTCCTCTAACGTCTTGATAGACAAATATGTACTTCTCTGGTGGAAAATAGCTTGATGGCCCAAGCGACTCTCTGTAAGCTTCTGCTCCATAAGGTGAAACACTGTAAGGTGTGCGGTTGAGTAGGATGGGATACTTTTGCGAGTCGTCTTTTGGCAGATAGATAGATGTAAAGAGCTTTGTGCCATCTCTCATAGAAATGGTTACTTCCATCTTCTTGTAGTTGTCCCTAACACTAAAGTCTTGTTGTGCAAGAGTTGTAAAAGAGCAGGGTAAGAGAAGAAAGAAAAAAACTCTAACAATAGAGATAAAAACAGAACGCATAAAAGCTTTTCTCCTTAGAAATTTGCCGTAGGGTTGTAAGTAGAAGCTTGATATTAAGGCAAAATATAGTAAGAAACAATCAGCCTCTATAAATAATTTGAGTAAGAGCAAAAAATTTGTTGACAAGATCGACAACAATCCTCCATTATTACCTTTCCTCTAAAATAGAGAGTTATACTTTGTTAAAACTTTATAGTTCCTGAAGTTTGGAAAGTTTATATGATGCATCACTTAAAACAACTAGTTCTAACAACACCGCGTGCCACCACTGGCTGGATGCTGGCCAAAGGTAGCCTGGGTGCTGTTGAGACTGGCATCAGATCTGTAGATCAACCCATTACAGATATTGATCGTCAGTTGTTGTTGCTAGGGTCAGCATCGGGCAGAGCGTTAGCCAAAGATGTCTACACAATCAACATGCTGAGTGATGAAGATAGTTTGGCGATAGGATTTATAAACAATCTAAATAGTTGGGGTTAAAAGTTGCGGGAGCGGTCTTCCCGCTCCCAAAAGTCTCAGGAAAAGCGCAAAAAATCCAAGAGAGTTTTTAGGAGCGGATCGCTTCCGATAAAGTTTTCGGAAAGTGGTTCGCTCTTAGTATTTTGGGGATTTTTTGCGGAAATGGCGGAACAGGAAGACGTACCAGAGAGAATATCTGGTCCCGTTTAAGTATGAAGTATTTGTAAGTAGTAAGGGGAAAATTTTTAGGCTGCACAAGATAAGATTTTTAATATCTCTACTGCGACAAAAACTTTGTCTGTTCGGGGTGCGGGTTCAAATCCCGCTTTCCGCATCTTTCGAAAAAGTATTGCAGTCTGCCACATCTGGCAGGATAGCCAAAAGTGGCAGTCGCTTTATTGCCACATCTGACATTCAACTACTGTCTAAATTCTCAACCATTGTATACCTACAATCCTTAAAGCTTTATTTAAGAATAAGATAGAGAGTTAGCGAATGAGTTCTCTTAAGTGGCATAAGGTTTGTCTTCTATCTTGGACAGATGAAGTAAACAGTTTTGAAATTGGCAAAAATATAAAAAATCTTAGGAGGATTTAGACAATGGTTTCAAGAATTTCACCTAGCGTAAACGAAGCTTTCAACCCAGCAGTAAACAACTCAGTACAGAGTGGTCAAGAAGGTAGTCTTCAAGGGATTAGGGTAAAAGTTGCAACAGAGCAGATAGATCCAATAGCCAGCAACATATATGACGGAGTTGGAGGGCCAAAACTGCCTCAACCAAAAGACTGTGTACCTGCAGGCTACCCTACATCAAACAACGGTGGTGGAGCTACTAAGCCTTGGCAAGACGTCAGAAACTATCCTGACAAACCAGCAACTTACAATCCGAAGTGTGACCCAAAAGCTTATGAGCCACAGCAGCAACCAGTTAAGGGCGAACCTATGAAGCCGATGCAACCGCCTTCAGAAATGAAACCCCCAACAATGCAACCTCCAGCAATGAAGCCATCGGAGCCTGTGAAACCATCCGAACCGATGGAGCCAAAATTAGGGATTGGAGACTTGAAGGATAAACAGTTTTCAGAGCTACTACAGATATTTGGCGAACTCTTGAAGCTTCTTCAGCAGTTGGTCGAAAAGTTTGCTGGTGATAAATCTGGTGCTTCTGCAGGAAACCCTTCAACAAGTTCTGGTAGCAGTGCCGCTTCTGGTAGCAGCACCACTGATGCAGCCACGGTAGCCCCAAAAGATGCAGGCAAAGCAGAGGCTGCAAAACCAAACGAACAGCTAGATCCTGCACAACAGAATCAGAATGTGATTCAAGACAAAGAACTCCTTCAGGTTCTTATGGTAGTTCTCGTGGAAATAGCTTCCAGACTACAGCAGAAAGGTAATATGAATTCTCAATTAGAAAATAGTATGATGAGTCGTATTCAAGCATAAAGCCTTTTAATA
>JAEUQL010000051.1 GCA_016789295.1 Blastocatellia bacterium
TGGTCGAGCATCCATTGGAAATTCTCTGCACCAACAGAGAATGAATCGGCATCAGGAGCAGGATTCATAAAATCTATGGCATACGGAATACCATCACGAATTGCAAATTCCAAGGTATTGATGTCATAGCCAAGAGCTTCGCACAACGTAATACAGTCTCTTTCAATCCTGTCTTGAAGTTCTTTGTTGATGTAGTTTTCTATAGAGACTTGTACATACTGTGTTGGATAAGGTCTGGAAGGATCATAGGCCATCATCCTGACGTGTTTACGTCCAATGCAGTAGCATCTTACATATCTGTCAAATGCTATGTGCTCTTGCAAAGTCATGCAGAGCTGGTCTGTGTGATCGTAGACATCTATCAACTCTCGTAGTGAATTAACCTTGTAGACGTTCTTCCAGCCACCACCATCGTGTGGTTTGAGCCAAGCAGGAAGCCCTACATAGCTGACTATTTGTTCCCATTGGAGAGGGAATTCGAGGTTACGAAGAGATTCAGAGATGACACCTTCTTTGTAAGCCTTTTGTGGCATAAGTACTGTTTTTGGAACAGCTACACCTAAACGTGCTGCAAGCGAGTAGTTAAAAAACTTATCGTCTGCAGACCACCAGAACGGGTTATTGACAATAATAGCCCCATTTAAAGCAGCAATTTTGAGATATGCACGATAGAAAGGAATTTCGTGTGAGATTCTATCCATAATCAGAGTGTATGGACAATCATACTCTTCTTTGATTCCTCCTATCTTTACATACTCTGCAGTAACACCCCTATTCATTGAGTTTATTTTTTCAATAAGAGCTGGTGGGAAAGTGTTCTCTCTTCCTACCAAAATACCTATTTTCATAAACCTCTCCCTCTATTTTTTTTGCAAGATAGACTACAGCGAGATGGAAGCAGCAAGCTAACCACTTATTTTGACCCGTCAACATTACAAACAGAGCTTTGTAATGTCAAGGAAAAGTACTGGTAAATCCATCGATGGGACAACTCAAACTCGACCTGTGCTCTTCTCAGTAATAAACTAACAATCTACACTTGTTAAAAGACATTAGTGTATAATCTGGCTTCTATAGAAAGACCTGATTCCAATACGATGAGATATACAACCTTCTACAGCAGAACTTTTCGCAAAGCCAGCAAGACGAAAGGACAGTACGCAATATGAGATCTATTTTCAAAGTCCAATACCTTATCTGCTCTCTACTTCTTATCTGCTCTTTTATAAATGTTCAGTCAATAGCAGCTAATATAGAAGATAAAGACGATAAAAAAGATAAGAAGATATCCAAAGATAGGCAAGAATTCTTAAAGAAGCTCGACAAAGTTACTGCTGACCAGATAGCCGAGCTTGTTATCTTTGCTTATGGCGGGCGCGGAGAGTTCACTGCCATTAGAAACAATGGTATAGAAGAGGGAACTATCAAGCTCTTTACCGAAGATAAAGAGGTCGAAGGCAAGCTGATTCGTAAGTTCATACGAAATGATGGAGTTGGAGAAAGTAGAACTAGGGTTGATGTAGATCTTCCTAGCCAGAAATTAACTTTTGGTTATAATGGTTACACAGTTTGGGCAGCACGTGATGGATTCAATTTTACTCCATCACCAGAAGCCGAAAACAGTTTTATGGCATCGCTCATACACAATCACGATGCACTACTCAGATACAAAGAGCAGGAAGCTACAGTCGAAAAAGTAGGGCTTGAAACTATAGTTGGTATTGAAACTATAGTACTCGACCTCACTCATAGAAATGGAAGTAAGACTAGGTACTACATTAGTCTGAAAACCTACCACATTCTTCATCTTGAATATGAGATCCAGTTAACTGCTGAAGCCACACCAACAAAGTTTAAGGAGTCGTTCTTTGATTTCAGACCTGTTCAGAACACGCTAGTTCCAACAAAAACTATACTTTACGAAAATGGTAAACCCATACAAGAGATAAAGCTAACTCAGATCAAGTATCACACAAAGCTCAATGAAGACGAGTTTTTGAAGTACTAAAGTACTAATGAGCTTGCCTTTCTACTGAGATCTTCTCAGCAAAGCTTTTCTGATTCTGAAATGGCTCAACTGTTTAAGAAAAGCTTGTTGGTAGAACAAAAGCTCCTAAATGTGCAGATGGATTGTTTAGTGCTGTCAGCAGTGCAAGCCTAAGACATTGACGTGTCTGTTCGGGTGCAATCACTGCATCTACAAAACCCCTTGCAGCAGCAAACTTTGCATCCAGTTGATGGTCATAGTCTGCTCTCACGCTATCCATAGCTGCTTTCAACTCATCGTCTGGCTCTTTACCCTGCTGCTTCAATTTTTCAAGTTGGGCACTAAAGAGAGCCATCACTGCCGACTCACCTTCCATCACTCCCATGCGACCTGTTGGCCAGCTAAAAATGAAGTCTGGGTCGAAACCTTGGCCAGCCATTGCGTAGTAGCCTGCTCCAGAAGCGTGGTTTACAGTCAAGACAAGCTTTGGAACTGTCGCTGTTGCCATAGCTTCAACAAAGCGTGCTCCAGCACGGATTATTCCAGACTGCTCTGCTTCAACGCCTACCATAAAACCTGAAACATCTTGAATGAATAGAAGCGGTGTTCCTTGTCTATTGCAAGATTCGATAAAGTAGGCAACTTTGTCAGCACTATCAGAATAGATAATCCCTCCAAACTTTGTGCCTTTGGCTCCACGAATTAATCCTCTCTGGTTTGTAATTATTCCAACAGATATTCCACAGATCTTTGCATGTCCTGTGATCATCTCTTTTGCATAATCTGCTTGAAATTCATTGAGATAACCATCATCTAAAATACAATCTAGAATCATACGCATATCGTAAGGCAATCTATGATCTGATGGCATTATTTGATATATGTCTGTTTCAGGTCGTTTTGGTAGAAGTGATACTTCAATGCTATTCTTTGGCGAAGCTTTTGGTGGCAATGTTGCTACCAGCTCACGCAGCTTCTCAATGCAAGCAATGTCATCTTTGACGTGGTAGTGAGCAACTCCACTAGTCTGGTTGTGCATAAGAGCACCTCCTAAAGTCTCACTATCCACTTTCTGTCCTGTTGCACCCTTGACCAGGTTTGGCCCTCCCAGACCCATAAAGCTCGTACCTTCAACCATGATTATCAGATCGCTTAATGCTGGAAGATAAGCTCCACCAGCAACGCACTGACCCATGACAGCAGCTAGTTGAGGAACTTTCAAGTAGCGACGCATCACCGAATTGTAGAAAAAGATCCTTGCTGCACCGTACTGACCGGGAAAAACTCCACCTTGATAAGGCAGATTGACGCCTGCAGAATCAACCAAGTAGATGATAGGTACGTGACAGCGCATTGCTATCTCTTGTGCACGAAGTATCTTCTTTATGGTCTCAGGCCACCACGAACCAGCTTTTACAGTTGCATCATTTGCAACTACTACAGCCTCTCGTCCTGCTATCTGTCCAATAGCTGTAATGACACCTGCGCCCGGTGCTTGCCCTTCATACAGGTCATAGGCAACAAAAAGACCTATCTCTTGAAAGTAAGTATCTCTATCAAAAAGCTTTTCTATTCTTTCACGAGCTGTCAGCTTTCCTTGTTTGTGCTGCTTACTTATCTTGTCTTCACCACCACCCAGTCTCAGTTCTGCTTCGAGTCTGTGCAGTTCATCTACAAGTTGTTTCATATGAGATATTTGCTGATTATCTTCCACGCCTGTTCACCTCTCTCATTAACGTCAACGTCTTTTTCTTGCTGGACCTTTTTTGGCAAGCTCTTGCATTCTTTCTTGACCAGATTTTACTTTCTTGACTGCCTGTTTTGTTTTGAAAAACGGTTCTATCTCTCCGAGTTTCAATACCCTATATTTTCCTATAGGTAGATTGGCTGATGTTAAATGGCCTATACGTATGCGCCGAAGTTTGACAACTGGGTGCTGTATATGATCAAACATGCTGCGAATCTGGTTATTTCTACCTTCAAAAAGTGTCACCTCGTACCAGGTATTTCCAGCTTCGCTAATTTCAAGCTTTTTGATAATAGCCTTCTGAGTCTTTTTTCCATCTATAACAATCCCATCAGAGATCCTTTTGATATCTTCTCTAGCAGGCTCACCATAAACTTTGACCTCATATACTTTTGGAATATGTTCTGAGGCCGTTGTAATACGTTTTGTTAAATCTCCATCATTTGTCATTATCAGTAGCCCTTCTGTATTGAAGTCGAGCCTACCAATAGGATGAAGCAGTCCAAAACCTTTTGGAATCAACTTTGTCACCAAAGGGCGGTTTTGTGGGTCTGAAAGGCTAGAAAGATACCCTTTCGGTTTGTTGAGTAAGATGTAGACTTTTTTTCGTCTTTCAAGTTTCGTATTTATCAGTTTGCCAGCAACTTTGATATGGTCACGTTCTGGATCGGCTTTACTACCAAGTTCAGTAACTATCTGGCCATTAACACTCACTTGTCCTGTCAGAATCATCTCTTCAGCTTTACGCCGAGAAGCTATTCCTGCATTAGCTATAAGCTTTTGTAATCTATCTTCCATATTTTCCTGTCTTTAAAAACATTTGTCAGGTTGTTGCAAGTTCCTCAAAGTCCTCAATACTTGGAAGTTCTGAAAGGTCTTTTAACCCAAACTGGATCAAAAACTCTTTTGACGTTCCATACATTACTGGACGCCCTACACATTCTTTTCTACCTTTTGGAACTATCAGTCTTCTGTCGAGCAAAGTTTTTATTGCTGAAGATGAGCTGACACCTCGAATTTCTAGTATCTCTGGAATCGTTACTGGCTGTTTATAGGCAATAACCGCTAGAGTCTCTAATGAAGCAAGGCTGAGTTTTGCAGAAGGCTTTGTTTTGAGATATGCGCGTATGTATTCGTGATACTGTGGCCTTGTAGATATGCGCCAGCCACCAGCTATCTCCCTCATCTCTAGGCCACCTTCTCTAGAGTTGAACTCTTGTGCAAGTTCCTGCACAGCCAAATTTATCTCTGCAGGCTCTTCATCGGCCAGTATCTCATAGAGATGTTTCAGTTTTATAGGCTCTTCTGAAACAAAGATCAAAACCTCAAGAATGGGTTTAAGTTCTTCTTTAGTCATAGTGAAGATCTATCTTATCGCTTGATAGCGATGATCTCTCCGAAAGGTCTATCCTGAATCAGCCTTACTACAGACTCTTTAACCAGCTCAAGTATAGTAAGAAAGGTCATTATAAGGTCAGTTCGGGACTTGGCAAGAGCAAAAAGCCTGGAGATATTAACTTCCAGAGAGTCTGTAAAAAGTGCTTTCAACTCCTCCATCTTCTGCTCCATTGTCATCACTTCGTGAGCAATTTCCATCTCTTGCTCTTCTCGTTGCCTATCACAAACTGTCTTAAAAGCAGCTATTAGGTCATATACTGTGGCAGCTATCTCTGTATTCTCTTTATCAATATCGAGCAGAGCACGTGTAAAAACTTCTTGCTCTACTTGAACCTTTGTCCAAAGCATCTCTGCAGCAGCCTTAAATTTTTTGTGTTCAAGCAGCCTATTTACAAGCTCTTTTCTTGGGTCTTCGACAGCTTCTTCTTGGCCAGAAATAGTAGGGTCGGGAGGAAGTAGCATCTTTGATTTGATCTGGATCAGTGTAGCAGCCATTACAAGAAAGTCGCTTGCAATATCGACGTCAAACTGCTCCATTAGACTCAAATAATCGAGATACTGCTGTGTGATTCGGGCTATGGGAATGTCATAGATATCTATCTCTTCTTTTTTTATAAGATAGAGCAGGAGGTCAAGAGGGCCTTCAAAGACTTCCAGCTTGACCTTGTAACCGTTTGCTTGAGGCTCTGTTTCCGAACCGTTTTCAATAGCTTCAACTTCCAAAACCAATTACATCCTGAGTCATATCTCTGCTTAAAACAGTAAGAGTGTATAAATGAAGGCTGTGATCTTTCCAACTACCAGATTGAAAGGACCAAAATTGATTAGGATAATGAGCAGAATTAAACCATAAGGTCTCAGTTGGTCATAAATGTCTGCAAGAGTTCCAGAAATAATGCTAAGAACACTTGAAACAATGTGGCTTCCATCCAGAGGTGGAATGGGAATCATATTAAAAACTGCAAGGCTCACATTTATCGTAATTGCGCTAAACAAAAACACTCCTATTGCAGTTACACTTCCATCATTAAAAAGCATTTGGGGTGATGTGTAGCTGAGAACTTTCCACAAGCCTGCAGAGACAGCAGCTATGAGAATGTTTGCGAGAGGGCCTGCTGCAGAAACAACAATATTGGCCTTGACTTTTTCACGCCACAGTAGCGGATTGACTGGTACAGGCTTTGCCCAGCCTATTATGGGTATTCCAAAATATGCTCCCACCAAGGGAATAATAACTGTGCCTAATGGATCTATGTGAACAAGTGGATTGAGTGAAACCCTACCTTCATAACGACCTGTAGGATCACCAAAAAGCTCTGAAGTCCAGGCGTGTCCAAACTCATGCAATGTTAAGGAAAAGAGAAAGATAACAAACCTTATGATTATAAGGCCAATATCGTGCATTTCATCCACGGGTCAACTCCTAAAATTCAGAAAGTTACAACCTATTTGATACTTTAGAACGTATCAAAAAGCCTAAAGTATCCCTTTTATTGCTAATGGTATTTTGTAGATCTCCTTGCCAGTAGCTATCAGCATGTTGCCAGAATCGTCAAAAACAAGTCCTACAAGAGCATTTCCAGACACTACAAACTCTACTTCTTTCTTTGGATTTATCTTAACTATTCCCCTTCTACCTTGATAGCTGGCTACAACATAAAGGTTCTCTTCTTTGTCGAAAGCCAATCCTTGAGGACGGCCAAGACCAGTGTAGAAACGAGAGACTTCACCATCGGGACTGATCTTCATTATGCTCTCATAACTCGATGCTGTTGGCCCTGTCACATAGAGGTGATCATCGGAACTGAAGGCTAAATGGTAAGCCGATACACTCGGTTCCAAGGATGCAAAATGTTTTGCATCGCCGTACTCAGAAACTTTGTGTATAGTCCCTTGCCTATCACCTACATATAAAAAACCTTTTGAATCGAAGGCTATTCCTGTTGCAATTCCTAGATTTTTTGCAAATGGCTCGGCTTCCTTAAAAGGAGAGATCTTGTATACAGTGCTATCGTGCCGACTCGAAACAAACATTGTACCTTCTCTATCAAATGCAATACCTGTTGGATTCATTACATTCGATAAAAAAGCTGTCATTTCTCCCAAAGGAGATATCTTCCAGACCGATACAGGGACTTTTTGCCCCCTTGAACCTGACAGCGTGGTGTAAAGATTTCCAGTGTCGCGGTCGAAAGCAGGATTGGCTACTGGATGAAGGTTTTCTGCAACTTTTTCTGCAACTTTAAAGCTTATCTGATTGCTCTCCACTCCACCTGTCGAGAGTTTTATTCCAGCAAGCCTGTCTTCAGCACTTGCAACCTCTGGAATTGCAACTATCACTCTATTGGAGGAAGCACTGATAATGCGCCCTTGAGTACTTCCAAACAGAACTTTGCAGTTGCGAAAGTTGGAAGTATCAAAATCACTACAAGTCAAAGTAACCTCTCCACCTGGAACACCAGCTTCTGGAGAAGCTTTTAGAATTGTTGGAACTAATGTCATTAAATGACTCCGCTTTATGAGTACTCTGTTGAAATTTTCCAACAAGTACTCTTTTGGTGATTTAAAAAAGCAAAAACAGCTTATATGATACTCCTTTCCCTTCTAAGGAGGTATGTCAGTTGCCAAGCAGAAACCCTAAAAACAGCAACTATTGCCAACCTTAAGATTTTGCACTGCTACTTAAAGAGGCTTCCAGCTCTTCTATCGATTCGAGGAGCTTTAGAAATTTCTCTCCAAAAGGAGTAAAAACATACTCTACTCTTGGTGGAATTTCTGGATAAGAGACCTTTTCCAAAATACCAAAGTTGACCATTTTACGAAGCCTCTCGTTGAGAACCTTGGTTGTAAGCCCATCAGCAGAACGTACCATTGCTCCAGGTCTGCAAACACCTTCTTTTACAAGTGAGAGCACTTTTAGTGACCACTTGCAACCAACTACACTCTCTACCATTTCAGCAACGTTTGGACGAATACCTCTTTTTGCAGAAAGCTGCAACTTTTCTGGAAATTTTTTGACTGCTCTATGCTCCATTTGCTACCAAAAAGTTCCTACCCTACCATTTTGTGCCTGCTTGAGCCATTTATAGTAAAGACTTAAGCTGCCTAATGTTCGAAGTTTAACGCTTAAATTTTAAGGAGTTTGTCTATGAAAACTAAAGCTTTATTCTATCATGCCGGATGTCCAATATGCGTTTCGGCAGAGCAGAAACTTGTTGGATCGCTAGACGCTTCAAAGTTTGATATTGAAGTAATACACCTTGGAGAAGATAAAGCAAGAGTGGCAGAAGCCGAAAGGGTAGGAGTTAAATCTGTACCCGCACTCATTATCGATGGAGAAGTTCTTCATATAAATTTTGGTGCAGATATAGCAGCTTTAAGGTAGAGAACCAGTAGTAGGTACGTTACAAATGCCTACTACTTTCCATCAAAAAACATCACTATTCTTACAGAGATTCCCAGCCAAAGGTATATTAGTATCCAAAAAAGAGAGGGCATTTTTTTTAGAGCTGATAGATCTAGCAAAAGCGATAGAATATCGTAATTAGGTGGAAGAAAGAACGATAAGATAAGTAGACCTCCAATGATAAATATGGGTAGTGCATATACAGGATATGCCCATAAGGGAAGCCTTATATCAAAGGCTTTGCCGTAGTCGTTCTTCATCACTTCACCGATCCATCGGTTTTGAAGTCTTTGCTTGATCTCTCCTAAAAGTAGCTCTGTAGCAGGGTCATTGATGGGAATCTGAAAGCGAACCGCTTTGAAAGAAGATTTTCCAGGAGCAAAAACAAGCTGCCTGTAAGTCTTTATTAATTCTAGCAACTGCTCTTTGAAGCCAGTCTCTTTGGCCAGTGCTTTGCTTTCGGCAACCTTATCGACCTTCTCTTCACTATAAACTTTAACAATCCCAGCATATGTTACATCTTTCCACTTAACCCTCTTTCTACTATTTTTATGAGTAAAAGTTATACCGTCTGTGTCCGCTTCCCAGACAAGCTTTCCTTCTGTAGTCTCTATGCTGTTTTCCATCTGCCTTTTCCTAAGATCTATATTCAAATCTACAGCTAGTGGATCGATCTCTTCACTGTTTCGGAAATAGAATGTTGCAGATAGAGGAACTTGCTGTCAAACTTTTTTCAGGATGATCTCAACAGAATCTACCTGTTTTGAAAGGAACATATGCTTCGTCTATTACTACTTATCTCACTCTTTCTCAGTTTTACTTTGACAACATTTGCTCAAGATGGACACGAATATTCACCGCTCGAAGAGAAGACTATAAATTACAAAGACTGGACATATAAAAATCTCTATGATGGCAAAGATGCTGTAAATCTACGTGACTGGTCTAAAGGAAAGCGGCTTGTGTTAGTAGTCTACTACGCGCCTTGGTGTGGAAATTGGAAGTTTGAAGCACCTGTAGTAGCTAGACTTTACGAAAAATACAAAGACCACGGGTTCGATGTAATTGCAGTAAATGAGTATGGCTCTCCTGCTCAAGCGCTAGAATATATCAAAACAGTCAATACCAACTTCACTTATGTTGTTGAGTCGGAAGAGACAAGCGCAAGAGAAAAGACAACACACTATGCCTACCGCAAAGCCTGCGGAGATAACAGAAACTTCGGCTCACCATTCAATATCTTTCTTGATCCAGAAAAGTTGAACAAAGAAGGTGAACTGCTGACGGAAAAAGCTTGGGTTGTGAATGGAGAGCTTGTTGAAACAGAAGTGGAAAAATTTATCCGTGAAAAACTTGGCATCGAAGTAGAAGGAAAAGGGCTATAGTTAATAGCCCATCCACATACTAGTTGCTAGACCGGCTGCAAGCATCTGTTTTGCTCCATTTATTACGGCGCGAAGCGGATCGGCAGCCAGTTTTATATCTAGTAAAGTCTCTTTCTCTATACGTTTTGCAAGCCCATTTAGCCTAGCTCCTCCACCTGTTAGACAGACGCCGTTTTCGATAACTTCACAAGCTGTAGAATGAGGCAGATCGCGTACAAGCTCTTTTATAGCTTTTATTATTGTAGCTATTACTGGATTCATAGCTTCATAGACTTCATGATTGTTTATCTCTATAGCTCTCTCTTTGCCTGTGATTGCATCTGTTCCAACTGCCTTAAAGAACATTGGTGAAATGCAGGTTACAAGAGTACCTATCTCACAAGTCAACCGTTCTGCCTCGTGTAGAGAAAGCAGAAGCCCATAATTCTGTTCGGCCATGTTTCTTACAGCTTTGTGTAGATCACTACAAGCTTTTCTGATGGCCACAGTCTTTACAAGTTTACTGGAACGTATTACAGCAATATCTGTCACACCATCCCCTATATCTACAAGCATCTGTGCATAAGGTGACGTAATGTCTAAACCCATGCCAATTGCTGCTGCTATTGGTTCAGGTGCTATCACAACAGAAGATGCACCTGCACGCCTTGTTGCTTCTATCAAAGCTTCTCGTTCGCTTTCACAAGCATCTGTAGGGGCACAAGCAAGTGCTCTTGGTTTGATAATGCCAAAACGTTTGGCACGACTTAAAAGAGGTTGAAGAAGAGAGACTGTGGCACTTAGGTCTGCTATAACACCTGCACGTAAAGGAGAGACCGTGTCTAACTCGTTTTTTGCTAGATCTGCCGCACGTGCACCAACGGCTTCAACTACGCCTGTTTTAGAACTGACCTTTACAAGAGATGGTTCATCTGCTATCAAACCACGTCCTAAAGCGTACATCCTTGTGTTTGCAGTTCCAAGGTCGATTGCAACATCGGGATCAGCAAAGGCTCTGCGCAACCCAGACACTATTGCAGAATACATACCCACTCTCCTTGGAAGATCTTTGGAAAATCTTTGGATAAGAGCCTACCCTAGACAAGATTTGCAGTTAAACTCTATAGCAACTATTTTGGATAAATCAAGGCTTTTGAAGGAGAAATGGTCTCATTAGCGCAGATTGAGTATAGACTGCAACGGTAAAATTTAAGTTTTCCAAACCTTGTAAAGATGCTCAAGAGCTTCTCTCCAGTCTCTCAATGGAGACAAACTCAACTTTTCAGCCATCAAACACCTAAGCCCACTATATTGTGGCCTTAGTGCTGGTAAACCCAAGTCAATGTACTCAACTTGCTCAATCCTTGGCTCTGTAATACCCATTATTTGAACAGCTATCTTAGTAAAATCTACCCATCCAACAATCGGTCCAGAGTTTGTTGTGTGATAGACCCCATAATTATGCTCCTCTGCAATTTTGAGAAGCCGATCTGCAAGATCGGGCAAGTAAGTAGCTTGACTGAGAGGATAGCCAAAAACTTTCATAGGTGAAGAACTCTCTACTGCCTTGCTTATATGGTCAAATATCCGGCTGCCAAAATTGCTTCCACCAGACCCGAAAAGTCTTGCAACACGCACTATGTAGTGTCGGTCAGTGGCTTTCATGACTGCTTTTTCACCATCGAGCTTCGACTCTCCATAAGCAGATATGGGTTCTGGCTTGTCTTCAATAGTGTAAGGAGTTGAACTACTACCATCAAAAACATAGTCTGTACTGATATGCATAATCTCTGCACCAACAGCTTCGGCTGCTTCCGCTAGATAGCCTGCCCCTGTAGCATTCACTGCCCATGCAAGCTCTCGCTCTGTCTCACACATATCTACACGAGCAATTGCAGCAGAATTGATGATCAGATCAGGTCTAAACGAAACAACCACCTGATCTACCTGACTCTTGTTGGTAATATCTAGGCTTTGACGATCAAGTGCAAGTAGTTCATCGCTATTGCCTACTTTTTCTGAAAGAGTCTTGCCCAAAAGACCATTTCGACCTGTGATGAGAACTTTTTTCATATTTTTCTATCTCTTCTTTGTAGCTTTTGGCTTAGTAGGTTTAGGTGGTGTAAAGCTGATGCTAAGAATCGATATCGGTTTTAACTGCTCTGCAGAACTGATCTGCCCATCTTTGTAGTTGTCAAGCTGGCTGTTGGCAATATAGTAAAAATTGTCTCCAAGCATAAGTCCAGTGGTCGGAACAATAAAGAGTGGATTGTTTACTTCAAGTATCTTCTCTGATTCCACACGGTCGAGCCTTTCACTTAGAAAAAACCGGACAACGCGCTCCGGTTTCGAGCCATTCTGCACTGCAATCAGGCTGTTTCTGTAGAAATAGAGTCCATCTATCCCAGCAAGAGTGATATTTTCTGGGTGTGGAAGAATTGCAAACTTCTTGGCTTCAATATCGATCAGCGAAACTCCAGCCCGCCAGTCTGCTACAAATAGATACTTCTCATCACTAGAAATAGTAATTCCATTTGGATAGAAAAACTCACCTGGATTAATCAAAATTTCAAGCTCGTCTTTATCGCTAGTAACAGTATATATAGTCCCACTCAAACTATCTGTCAGAAAAATATCACCTTTGGAGTTTATAACTAGGTCATTAAAAAGGTGTGCTTGGTGGGACTTATTGTCAAGTACGTACTTTTTGATCATCTTTCGAGTCTTCAGATCATACTTAAAGAGCGCAGCAGAGCCATCATCGGGTTTGAGTTCAGGTCCTGCAGCAGTGTTGACCCAAAGAATCCTATTTTTTGCATCAACTTTTATTCCCAACACACCCCACATTCCATCCTGCTTCTCTACTGCAAAATCTTTCTCTTTTCCAAATTTATCTATCTCTACAACTTT
>JAEUQL010000520.1 GCA_016789295.1 Blastocatellia bacterium
AGAACAAAATCTCGATTCATCAACTCGTCTGTTCGTGCAAGTGTAACTTTGACGCTTCCTGAAGATAGCCGTGTTCTCAAAGCATGCTGAGAACAGGAAAGATCTTCTATCTCTTCATTCTGCTTTGACCTACCCTGCTTCATCAACTCTACTTCTAGTGAAAGAGCAACTTTCGCATCAAAACCTTCAGCAAGTCTTGGTGGAGAGATTCGAGAAGCGTCAGGAACTAGATCGGTGTCTGCTTCTATACCCTCCCCAACAGAAGAACGTTCAAGTGCCGATCCTGGAATATACCTTGGAGCTACAACCATCGGTAACCTCAGTTCTGTTGTTCCATCGTCAAAAAATGGTAGCCGCTCGCAGTAACTTATTAAAACTGTAACCTCTTCGCCTGGCGGTAGATTTCCAACTTGCACGGTAAAAACATCGTCACGCTCTTGCTCTAACAGAGCCGCTCTTTTGCCTTCTTCAAGAGCTTGTTGGTAATTTCGTCGTGCTGCTGACCGCTCTTGCACCTGCCCACGTACTATTCGAGACCCAACACGCATTTCAAAACTGGTGACTGCACCTCCACCAGGAAGCGGAAAAGTGTAGACTGCTTCTAAGTGCTCTTTTAGATTGTTTTTGAAGGTCTCTTTCATTGTTACTTCGGCAATACGGTCTGCTACACGGGCTGAAATATCAACTTTTGCAAGTGGTAATGAGATCTGCTCGGTAGCCTTACACGCTAACAATATTCCTACTTGTCGTAGACGTATGGAACTTTCTAGCTCTAATAAAGGAAGTTGCACTGCTGTCATCTTTTTTGCTCCTTGGTTTCTGGGTACTTGCCGAGTGCGATCAGTGCCGCACGAATACGTTGTTGCAGAGTTTCAAGATCGAAGTTTGGTGACCAATCCTGCTCAACCATAAGCTTTAAACCTGGCTCAATGGTTACTTCATGCCAAACTAGCACTTTTATAGGTGTTTCCTTCTCTCCATTAGTTCTAGCTGTATTTACTATTGCTTCTAGCTCTTTATTGCTCTTTCCATAAAGCCTCGCCTGTATCTCAGATAATGGAAGTGAAAAGCTTTGCAGAAGCTTTATTGCAAGAAGCTGTAGCAAATGTCTTCGATTGTAAAAAGCTTGCCTACTCTCAACCGTTGGCCTGTCAAGAATTCCTAGTGTCGTGTAGTAGCGTATCGTTCTACTGTCGGGCACAGAGGAGACTCTTCTGTCCTGTGCCCCTACTACACCAATCTCTACCAATAACCGCTCTACTTCGCTAGATAGCTCTTCAAGCGTTAGCTTCTTTTCTAATTGAATTACTTCGATCATAACAGTATTGTTAAAAATTACTGTAATACTGTCAAGATAAATTTTGATAAGGAGAAGAATTTTGGGAGGGAGGTTATTTAGATCTTTCCAGACGTTGCATACCTGCCTATCTTCTAGCTGGAACCTAAACGAAGATTAAAGAGATTATTTTTTGATCAAAAAATATCTTGACTAAAGATAGACAAGAAATGTATAAGTAGCTCGATATATATCCTTCGCTATTTGTTAATGACTATTCAGTACTTAGCATATTTCTAGACTAGTTCTTTAGATAGGTAATATTGCCTTCTTAACCTTATTGGAATAGCAAGAAACAGAAGCACTCTTTTTTTAAGAGCAGGCAATACTGTTTTAAGTTATCCGCAAGATTACTTGAGCGACTACTTTTTTAACCACTAATATTCTTTATGTTACTTTATGAGAAATGAAAAAAGTTGATAAATCAGAATGGTTAATATCTTGTGACGAATCTGGAGTTCATGGTACTAAGTATTATGGATTTGGAAGTCTTTGGATGAATTACCAAAGAAGAGGAGATTTTGTTGGTGAATTCAATAGATTACGAGAAAAGTATAAATACTATTCTGAATGTAAATGGACACACGCAGATGACAGAAAAGCACAAAGATTCATGGATGATATTTTAGACTTTTTCTTTAAAAGTCGTTGGTTAGCTTTTCATTGCTTGGTTATTAGGGCAGGTGTTGTTGATACTTCTTATCATGAAGGAAGTTTTGATTTGGCAAGGCGGAAACATTTTACAATGTTGCTAACAAATAAGATGAAAAGGAGAATGGACATGTATCAAGATCGTGAACATGTGTTTCGAATCTGGGTTGATCCAATACATTCCAGTTATAAAAAAGCTGATGAAGCTGTTGAAGTGATATCAAAAAACATACTTGCTCAAGAATTTTCGAATCCCACACCAGAAATTAAGGTTATAACTAAATTTGACTCAAAATCTGCACCTTCAATACAGTTATGTGATTTACTTCTTGGTGCTGTAATAGAAGGCTTTCAACAGAAAGTAAGAAATGAGCGAAAAATTCGAGTACAAAACCTCATATTGTCGTATTTAGGCTGGCCAGATTTTAAAGCGGATACCTTCAAAGAGGAAAGAAAGTTTAATATTTGGTATTTTCATGATCCTACCTCTGGTGAAAGAGAAATAAAAAGTAGAAAAGTGGTTTTGAAATACCCACTACCACCTATAAAAAAGTAATAATACCTAACTATCATATACTATAGCTTTAGTATTTGTTTGCGCATCAAACCGAACCTTGGATGTTTAGTGTTATGTATCTTTATGCTCATTATCAAGTATCTTACAAAGTAAAGATTTAAGATGAAGGAGTTTAAGATTATGGTTCTACAGTTAACGGAATCACAAGCTATAAATGACATGGCAAAGCTTTTATATGATTTTTTGCCAGGTAAACCACATCCTTTAGCTAACCAACAAATTTCTTTTGTAGGAGTAGCTCATGATCTTGGTTTATCCAATTTTTGGGTAAATGGTAGTAAGCTCCCATCTACTACTATACTATTGGAAAAGACGCTTGAATTACAGAGAGAGCGATTCTGTAAACTTATTTTAGAAATTGTTCGCAGAGGAATGATTTATAGAAATAGTAAATCTAAGCCAATTACTCAAGAAGAAATAACTAAACTTAACAAGCTCATAGAGAAGGTAAAATTTAAGATTCCAGAATTATGGGATCCTCAATTCTTACATTCGCTTCCTACAATAGAGCCAGCAGAACCACAGCCTACACAAGTTAAAAAGGTAACTTTAGAAGAATTAAAGCATAATTTAGCAGCAATAGAAAAAACGGAACCACAAGCTCGTGGCTTTGCATTTGAAAGGTTTTTGAAAGAACTTTTTGATGCTTTTGATCTTAGACCTCGAAGTTCT
>JAEUQL010000521.1 GCA_016789295.1 Blastocatellia bacterium
CACTTAACTATAAGATATTACAAGCTCAATCTAGGGTGGGCTATTTTTTTACCCTCCCCAGTTAAGCTTATCGTGAAGTACTTCAAAGTAGCTCTTGTCTATCGATTCTACAAGATGGAAATAGTGCTCACTTTTACGAACCGCGATCTTGTCTCCGTGCTTAAGAGCAAAACCTATCTGACCATCAAGTGTGAGTGTTATTTCCTCATTTGTTGTCATCAGTATCAAATCTACTGCTGTGCTGTCTGGTATCACTAATGGTCGGTTGGTCAGGGTGTGGGGGCAGATCGGGGTAATAACAATTGCATTAATGCCTGGTTGAATTATTGGCCCACCTGCTGAAAGTGAGTAGGCAGTGGAACCTGTGGGGGTGGAGACTATCAGCCCATCAGCACGAAAACGGTTTATAAGTTTGCCATTTATCCAACACTCAAGATCTATCATTCTGGCAAGTGCTGCTTTGTTTACAACTACATCATTTAGAACGCTTCCAGAAGATACACAGCTACCATTGCGTATAACTTCTGCTTCAAGGCGCATACGCTCGTTAGTGCGAAAGTTGCCATTCAATATATCTTCCAGCATTGGTATTAGTTCTTCGACAGAAAATTCTGTCAAATACCCCAACATCCCGAAGTTTACTCCGATAACAGGAACATTTCTTGACCCCATTAACCTAGCAGTAGCAAGCATTGTTCCGTCTCCACCTAAGACCACTATCAAGTCTGATCGGGCAGCCAGCTCAGTACGAGACACAAGAGATATTTTGCTGTCGAGAAACTTCCTTCCTGTCTCTTCTGCAATAACTTCTATTTGGTGCTTTGCTGCCCATCTGCCTATCTCATCGACGACTGGCCAAGCATCGGTTATATTCGGTTTGACTATCGTGCCTATACAGCGTAAGGAAAAAGGTTTCATAGAACGGAGATTATGAAGTTATCTTTAAAAAACTCAAAGACTTATTTGCTTTCAAGTACTACAAGTTCGTTAAGCTCATCAACTTCGTTGGATGTTTCGCTATCTTGCTGCATTTCTTTGGCAATTTCTATCAACCAGACAGGGATAGTAGCATATGACCAGTTTTGTTGGTCTGATTGATAAACGCTTTCATTGAGCCGAGCAATTCGTTGCTCAACCCTTCTAAGCTCAAGTTCATCAGGTAGGTCTTGCCAGTTTTCATAGCAACCGTGTTGAATGCAAGGTGCAGGCTTGGCTTTCCAATGAACAAGACACCCTTTGCCAGATTCAAAAAGTGGGCAAGCATAGGTTTGGCTAAATGTATCTCTATGCTTGGCTAAATGATACTTTTCTATAGCTTTTTCAGCTTTTTTCAATATCTCTGCTACTTTTTCAGATCCTATTCGTGGACTATTTTTGAGTGTACGCAAAATAGCCACAGCTTCAAGCCGGGTGATATTTACATTAACAAATTGTGAATCTGCACAACAGACAGTAGTACACTTTGCACAGTCATAAGCTTTAAAAGCGTATTTACGGGCTATGTAGTCGCTAAAGTGCTGTTTGGTTCGTCTCAGTTGTACTAAAGCTTTGCTCTCGTCTATCTGTCTCATCTACTAATCTACTTCTCCATCAATACCAAGCCGTTTTTTCTTTAGTATAAGTCCTTGACGGGTCAAGCCAAGATCTTTTGCTGCACGTGTGATGTTACCATCGTGTCTTTTGAGCACCACCTCGATCATATGCTTTTCGAGAGCGTCTACTGCTTCCGAAAGCGTAGTTGTAACCTCCATATCAAGGAAATTTGCAGTAGGGAAGAGGCGAGAACTTGCACTGGAGTAGCTAGGACGAAAGACTTCAGGTGAAAGGTTTTCTGGTAGTATCACAGTTCCGTCTTCTGCTAATGCTGTAACACGCTCGATCTCGTTTTTAAGCTGCCTTACATTACCTGGCCAAGGGCAGGCTATTAGTGCTTCTACAGCAGAATCGGAGATAGATAGATGTTTATTCTGTTTTCTTGAAAAATCACTCAAGAAATGCTTGACCATTGCCAGAACATCTTCTTTTCGTTCTCTTAGTGACGGAACGTGGATGCGGATGATGTTGAGTCGATGGTATAGGTCTTCTCTGAAACTTCCTTCACTAACAGACCTTTCTAAATCTTTGTTTGTAGCTGCTACAATTCTGACGTCTACTCTTACAGGTCGATCTTCACCTACTGGGTGTATCTCTTTTTCTTGTAAAAATCTAAGTAGCTTTGGTTGAATGTGCATAGCCAATTCGCCTATCTCGTCTAGAAACAGAGTTCCTCCTGTGGCAGCGCGAACTATTCCTTGGCTGTCTTTATCTGCGCCTGTGAAAGAGCCTTTGCGATGGCCAAAGAGGCGGCTTTCAACAAGGTCTGATGGAACGGCAGCACAGTTAAATGGAATGAAAGGCTTGTCGTGACGACGGCTACTTTGATGAATGCTACGCGCTATCAACTCTTTTCCTACACCAGACTCTCCAGTAATAAGCACTGTAACATCTGAAGAACGTATCTTCTGTACTCGCTCAAGGACTTTTTTCATCGCAACCGATTCGTTTATGAAAGGGCTAAAAGCTTTGTTGCTACTAGTTTTAATATTTGGGTTAGTAACAAAAGTGTTTGATGTTCTAACCATTGATCTTAATGTGCAGTTTTCAAGTCCTTGTTCTACAAGTTTGAGCAGAGATTCGAAGTGGCCTATCCTGGCAGGATTGCTCGACCGATCTACAGTTGTATAGAGTAGGAAGCGACGTTTAACGGCCTGCTCATTCTGACCTGGTTGATCAGTGAGGATTTTGATCTTTGCTCCTTCTGGAAGCTGTTGGCCACGGCTAAGAAACTGTGTCACTTCTTCTGTAATCTTGTCGAGTCCAGCTTGGTCTGTACCTCGTGCTGTAACAAGCTTCAAACCATTTTCAGGAGCAATTTCAAAGACTATTGCAGTTTCGTTGAGTTCATCGCGAATAATAGTTGCGAGTTCGCGTAACAGAAGTTCGTGAGAAGACGAAGCCGCTATCAATCTTTCTACTACCAGTGCATCTAATGTCAACACTGGCAGATAGAGTCTACCCGAAGAAGAAGCGCGGCGTATCCGCTCTATTGCACTTACAGTTTTGGCGCGAGAAGGTTCGGCACGAAGCTCAGAGAAGATTTTAAGAGCTTTTTCTAAATGTCCAAGAGCGCGTTGTCTTTCTGCCGTCTCTGCTAATACTAACCCTATTTCGTAGTGTGAAAGACCTGCTTCATAGT
>JAEUQL010000522.1 GCA_016789295.1 Blastocatellia bacterium
CTTTTCTTCCTGTTCCTGCTTTGATGATTTTGAAGGAAGATAAGGAAAGATATACCTATAAGGTTCAGTTGCTTCACCGATGTTTTTGCCAAGACCGCGTCTTAATGCTGCTAGTGCAGCACGGTCTTTATTTTCGGCATACGACAGAAGTTTTTCTATGAAATCATTGTCTCTACTCATTGGTTGCTCCTATTGCGGTGGGTTGTTGTAAGTATCTACCGAGTGCCTCAAAAAGACTTACTCGAAAACTATTTTCTGCTATTGCAGCAGCTTTAAGTTTACGTGCTGAGCCATCGAGGCTACGTGTAGCTACTTTGAAAGCTTCAAGAGCATTGTTTCGAAGATTTTCAGCCCATCTCTTTATCTCTTTTTGCAGTCCTTCTTCACTTTCGTCATCAGGAAGTTTTGTTAGAAAATCCTTGAAGGCTATTTCCATTTGTGACCAGTAATGGGGAAGAGAACTGAAACTATTAACAAGATTTTGAATATCTTTCTTGTCTGGTTGACGCGCTTCAGAATTGTTAGAGTTGGTTGCAAGTAGAAGTTTTGAGAGTTGCCATAAGCCTTTTCTCAGTTTTTCTGCAACCTCTTCAGAAAGCTCAATAGCAGCTTTAAGCTTTTCTAAAAGTTCCTCTTTTTGCAGGTACTCAACCCTAAGAGGAAGGGATTCTTGGCGTAAAAAGTTAATAGTTGGCTTTCCAGATTCAAGACACTGACCAAGAATCTGAAGTTGATAGACACACTCTATGGGAAGTACACCGTCTTCAATCAGTTCTGATATGCGACAAAGAGAATAAGGGACTTTGGATACTTCACCTGACAAATCAAAAAGTGTATGGCTATCACGCCATATAGCTTTATCTTCTCTAAACTGCCAAGGGAAATAACCTTCTTTATCACTTTTGTTATAAGCAAACATTGGTTCTCGTCGCCAATCTTCACGAATAGCACGCCCTTGAGCAAAATAGCATTCTTTGACTGATCCATCGTCTTCTGGAATCAGACAGATAGCACGACTCTGCCATGTAAGATACTCTAGTAGCTTTGATGGATAGAGATCGTGTTCAGGTTTCCAATTGGGTGATTGTTCCCAAGTTGGTAAGTCACCTTCTGACTCTTCTATATATTCATCCCTGATAAAGCTGAGCAGGTTAAGGTTTAGAGTTTCAAAAAGGTTATTGCCTTGCATAAGAATCACTGCTCCTCTTGTCCAAGGTGAGTCTTTGGTGTGAAGAGTTTCGCTTTTGCCTGCTGATGCAGCAAAAAGATGTGTTGCTATTATCCACCTTGCAGCAGTAGATGGTGAAACTTTTGGTCTGTCTTCATCCCAACTATGGTCAAAGAGTGTTGCATTATTTCCAGCAGCAAACTCCCAACCTAAACGTTTGATAGGTGTTGGTTTTTTTGTTGAAAAGTTTGCTAATTGATAAAATGGATGCTCTTTATGAAAAAGGTCAAACCGATCTTTCCATTTTTCAAGATAACTAGCCAACTTTTCATAGTCCCAAGCTTTCCAAATTGGTTTCCAATCCTGCAAACTTTTACAAGGAAAATTACGGTAAAGTATTGCTAAAAGTAGACGGTGCAAAGCAGCCGTAACGAGTGGCGATGAGTCATAAAGCTCTTTTATCTGATCGGGTGATAATAGAACTTCTTTTAGACTCATATCTTGATATCTACCATCTAGTAAAATGGTAGGAATCCAGGGTTTTTCTACTAGATTGAAAGAGTGCATAACTTCTCCTAATCAAGCTTTGAAATAATAATTCCAAGTTCTGGGTCAAGATTGAGTTCATATTTTTCACTTCTCCACTTACCACTTTCATCAACTTTAATTAAACGGTGGTGGCGTAAAAATGGAGATAGTTTCCATCCTGCAGGGATAAGCTTTTCTCTATCTGTGATCTCAAAAAGGTGATTGACAAAATCGCGCCTGGACAGATTTACAGAATGGCGTAAGAAATACTCTACCTCTTCAAAGTCTGGTGGGTTATTGAAGTTATATTTCTTGCTCTCTATTTCTGTAAGTATTGTGACAGAAACTGTTGGACCATCTGACAGTCTTGTAAGTGCTTGTAATGACTTATGAACCTCTGGGTTGTCCTCTTTTAGATCTTCATTTGTTCCGTTTAAAATTCCATCTTCATGGTTTGGTGGGCGAATTTGCACCTCTTTAGCTTTAGTTTCCATATTTTGAAGCTCTTCTTTAAGTTCTTCATAGGTCTCTTCCCAGTAGTTCTTTAGCTGCTCAGTAGCATTTTGTGGACAAGATTGGTTACTATAAACTGCTTCTACCAGTGGTTCTATATCTTCTGGAGTACTTAGTAGACTATCTTTTTCTATCTTTTCTTTAAGTGCTAACCAGGATCGTAGCAGAATGTGTTTATCATAAACTACTTCTGTTCCTTCATCAAAAGTAGGTGTGTCATCTACTATTTTTTTAGGTTCTGTTATCCAAAGTTGAGGTTTTGTAAGTTTGTTAGGTCGAGATTCTCTTTTGTGTCGATGTAACCTTCCAAGACGTTGTAGCACAAGATCCACAGGTGCAATATCAGTCACCATAAGATCAAAATCGATATCTAAACTCTGTTCTACTACTTGTGTTGCTACAAGTACTGACCGATATGGACGTTCTACTTTTCTTCTCTCTTGCTTGTTTTCTGAATCTGATTCAATTTTTTCAGATGGTTTACCAAATTTTGACCGTACTTCTTCTTCTTTCATATCTCTATCAGTAAAAAGAAACCTTGCGTGGAACAGTAATAGTTCATTTTCAGAGAAATAGTGTTTTAGTTTCTTATAAACTTCTTGAGCACGAACGACTGTATTACATATGACAACTGCACAACCACCTTCTGAAAGAGCTGACTTTAACTGTTCACCAAGATTGAACTTTGAACTCTCTGGATCTATAGCTCCATCAACCCATTTAACAGTAGTCTCTTTAATACTTTCTGAAGTTGTTAGCTTCTCCTCATTACAAACAATCTCTTGTCCATTTCTAGTAGCCCAACTGATACGTGGGTAGCTGGAAATAGTTTGTGGAGTTACACAGTTGTATCCAAGACCTTGACAATAGGCTTTCAGTAGCATTTCACGTCTTTTTTGGGGTAAAGTGGCCGAGAGAAGGACTACTGGTGAACCGAGTGCTGCAAGCCATTTCAGAAGAAGTTCCAGTAGCTTTGACATATAAGCATCGTATGCATGAACTTCATCAATTATTACTGTTT